>NZ_QJRK01000021.1:19600-99835 GCF_003205245.1 Pseudomonas sp. MB-090624
ATCACCCACCACTCGATGTATAGCGCAGCGGTAGTTCAGTCGGTTAGAATACCGGCCTGTCACGCCGGGGGTCGCGGGTTCGAGTCCCGTCCGCTGCGCCATATTCAACTTCCAGGGCCCACTGAACACCCGGAAGTTACAAAGAAAGCGACCTTAGGGTCGCTTTTTTTTGCCTGAAATTTTGTGCCTGATTTAAATGCGCAAAAACTTCGATAAGGGCTTGCCAGAGCGAAAAGTCGCCCGTAGAATGCGCGCCACACCGAGAGACATGGGTGATTAGCTCAGCCGGGAGAGCATCTGCCTTACAAGCAGAGGGTCGGCGGTTCGATCCCGTCATCACCCACCACTCGATGTATAGCGCAGCGGTAGTTCAGTCGGTTAGAATACCGGCCTGTCACGCCGGGGGTCGCGGGTTCGAGTCCCGTCCGCTGCGCCATATTCAACTTCCAGGGCCCACTGAACGCCCGGAAGTTACAAAGAAAGCGACCCTAGGGTCGCTTTTTTTGTGCCTGTATGCTTCAAGAGCCCGCAGAACGCTTCAGTTTCAGCCCCGGCGTTCTTCTTCACGCAACGTCAGCACTTCGAAACCGTCGTCCGTCACCGCCACCGTGTGCTCCCACTGCGCCGACAAGCTGTGGTCGCGGGTAACCACCGTCCAGCCATCTTTCAGTTCGCGCGTGCCGCGCCCACCCTGGTTGATCATCGGTTCGATGGTGAACACCATGCCTGGCTTGAGCTTCATGCCCATGCCGCGCTGGCCCACGTGCAACACCTCCGGTGCTTCATGCATCTGCTGGCCGATACCATGCCCACAGTATTCGCGCACCACGCTGTAGCCCGCGGCCTCGGCATGGGCCTGCACGGCGTGGCCGATGTCACCCAGCGTGGCCCCAGGGCGCACCTGCTCGATGCCTTTCCACAGCGCTGCATAGGTGGTGTCGACCAGGCGGCGGGCCTCGTCGCTGATCGTGCCAATGCAGTACATCTTCGAGGCGTCGGCGATGTAGCCGCCCTGTTCCAGGGTAATGTCGACGTTGACGATCGAGCCTTCCTCAAGCACCTCGTCGGCCCTGGGTATGCCATGGCACACCACATGGTCCACCGACGTATTGAGCGAGTAGGGGAACCCGTACTGGCCCTTGCTCGCAGGCCGGCCTTGAGCGTTTCGACAATGTAGGCTTCGGCGCGGTCGTTGATTTGCAGGGTGGTCACGCCGGGGCGGATGAAGTTGTCGAGGTCAGCGAATACCTGGGCCAGCAACTGGCCGGCCCGGCGCATCAGCTCGAGTTGGGCGGGGGTCTTGAGGATCACCTGGGGCATGGGGAAAGGGCGGTTGCTCATGCTGGAATTTGCCCCAGCATAGCGCCAGCGGGTGTGAAGTTGCCACCGCATGGTGCGCAGGGTGCGCACGGTACGCCAGAGCGCGGGCGTGGTAGAAGCGTCTGCTCCAGCTGGCCCACTAATTGCTGGCTACCTCCCATCCCGGGCCATCAACGTCGACAGCCCGCACATTCTCACGACAAAGGCGCCGTGTTGCCCCCGCTTGCTGCTGCAGGCCGGGGCAGCCGGCGCCTTTTTGCGTTTCCACAGGAGCCCGCCCATGGTCAATAACGAAGTGCGCAGCGTATGCCCGTATTGCGGGGTTGGTTGCGGCATCGTCATGAGCGTTGCCGACGGCAAGGTCGGCAAGATCAGCGGCGACAAGCAGCACCCCAGCAACTACGGCCGGCTGTGCACCAAGGGCCTTACCGCCCACTTGCCGCTGACGGCGGCCGGGCGCATGGAAGACGCCTACCTGCGCCAGCAACGCAACCAGCCGCCAGTGCGCGCCAACATGGACCAGGCAATTGCCGAGAGTGCTAAGCGCCTGCGTGGCATCATCGACCGGCATGGGCCAGACGCCGTAGCGCTCTACGTGTCCGGGCAGATGTCGCTGGAGGCCCAGTACCTGGCCAACAAGCTGGCCAAGGGTTTCATTCGCACCCGCCACATCGAGTCCAATTCGCGCTTGTGCATGGCCAGTGCCGGCAGCGGCTACAAGCTGTCGCTAGGCGCCGACGGCCCGCCTGGCAGCTACGAGGATTTTGAGCACGCCGATGTGTTTCTGGTGATCGGTTCGAACATGGCTGACTGCCACCCGATCCTGTTCTTGCGCCTGCTCGACCGGGTCAAGGCGGGGGCCAAACTGATCGTCGTAGATCCTCGGCGCAGCGCCACGGCCGACAAGGCCGACCTGTTCCTGCAGCTGCGCCCCGGCAGCGACATGGCCTTGCTCAATGGCCTGCTGCACCTGCTGCATCGCAATGGCCACACCCAACCGGACTTCATCGCCCGCCATACCGAAGGCTGGGACGACATGCCCGCCTTGCTCGATGACTACAGCCCCGAACGGGTGGCCGCCATCACCGGGCTGGCCGAGGCCGACATCGTCAAGGCCGCGCAATGGATCGGCAGCGCCGGCAACTGGATGAGCTGCTGGACCATGGGGCTGAACCAGAGCATTCATGGCACCTGGCACAGCAATGCCATCTGCAACCTGCACCTGGCCACCGGTGCCATTTGCCGCCCTGGCAGCGGGCCGTTCTCGTTGACCGGCCAGCCCAATGCCATGGGCGGCCGCGAAATGGGCTACATGGGGCCCGGCTTGCCCGGCCAGCGCTCGGCGCTGGTGGCGGCCGACCGTGCCTTCGTCGAACAGCAGTGGCAACTGCCACCCGGTAGCCTGCGCAGCGAAGCCGGCGAGGGAACGGTGGCCCTGTTCGAGCAACTCAAGGCCGGCGAGGTGAAAGCCTGCTGGATCATCTGCAGCAACCCGGTTGCCAGTGTCGCCAACCGCCAGCAGGTACTCGACGGCTTGCGCCAGGCCGACCTGGTGATCGCCCAGGACGCCTTCCTCGACACCGAAACCAACCGTTACGCCGATATCCTGCTGCCTGCTGCGCTGTGGGCCGAAGGCGAGGGCGTGATGATCAACAGCGAACGCAACCTGACCCTGATGCCCCGCGCTGTCGAGCCGCCCGGGCAAAGCCTGCCGGACTGGCAGATCATCGCCCGCGTGGCCTGCGCGATGGGCTATGGCGAGGCCTTCGATTACCCGAACGCCGAGGCGGTGTATGAGGAAATTCGCCGCTTTCACAACCCGGCCACCGGCTATGACCTGCGTGGCATCAGCTATGCCGACCTGCGTCAGCAACCCCGGCAGTGGCCCAGCGCCCCGGGGCGCGAGCAGCACCGCAGCCCGCTGCGTTACCTGAACGATGGCAGCAGCCAGGCGCTGCTGCTCGATGACGAAGGGCAGCGGCCGGCTATCGCCTTCCCCACGGCCAGTGGCAAGGCACGCTTCTTCGCCCGGCCCTGGTTGCCCGCCGCTGAGTTGCCGGATGACGCCTACCCCCTGGTGCTCAACACCGGCCGCGTGCAGCACCACTGGCACACCCTGACCAAGACCGGCAAGGTACCGGCGCTGAACAAGCTGGAGCCCGGCCCGTTCGTTGAAATCCACCCGGAAGATGCCGCCCGTTTGGGCATTGCCGAGAAAGACCAGGTGGCCGTTCGCTCGCGGCGTGGCCAGGCCGTGCTCCCGGCGCGTATCAGCGACCGGGTCATGCCGGGCAACTGCTTTGCGCCGTTTCACTGGAACGACCTGGTCGGTGAGCAGCTGGCCATCAATGCCGTGACCTGCGATGCGCTCGACCCTCTGTCGTTGCAGCCCGCATTCAAGCACTGCGCCGTGGCCCTGCAGCGGGTTGCCGGCGAGCGTATCGATGCCCTTGAACTGCACACCTCCGTTGCCGAGCCTGCCAGCATGCCTACCGCCACCTTGTCCCGCCTGTTAGGCCTGGACACCTTGCCGGCCCCGGTGCTGGCCGAAGACGAGCGCCACTATCTGCAAGGTTTTCTGCTGGGGCTGGCCCAGGCGCGCGCCGACGCTGTGCCCAGCCTGCCGGCCAGTGCGCCGCTGCCGGCCAGCCGGCGTATGTTCGTTGACGGCTTGCTGGCCGGGCTGTTCGCGACCCCTGCCCAGGCACCGGCCGCGGCGCCAGCCCAGCCGCTGCACCAGGTGGTATGGGCTTCGCAGACCGGCAACTGCGAACTGCTGGCCGAGCGCTGCGCCGAACGCCTGCGCGGCGCAGGCCTGCAGGTGCAGCTCAGTTGCATGCAGGCGACCCGCCCCAGCCAGCTGCGTGGCGCTGCCAGCGTGGTGTTCATCACCAGCACGTTCGGTGATGGCGAGGCCCCCGACAGTGCCGCGAACTTCTGGCAGGCGTTGCAAGGTGAGGAGGGCGGCCACTGCGCCGAGCTACCGTATGCCGTGCTGGCCTTGGGCGACTCCAGTTATGAGCAGTTCTGTGGTTTTGGCCGCAAGCTGGACCAGCGGCTGGCCGAGCTGGGCGGCCGGCGCCTGCTGCAACGGGTGGACTGCGAGCCCGACTTCGACGAAGTGTTTGCCGGCTGGCTGGAGGCACTGCTGCCAAGCCTGGGCAGCACCGCCGCGGCACAGCCGGCCGGCGCAGCGGCACCCGTGGCGGCTTACACCAAGCAGCGGCCCTGGGCGGCCACCCTGCTGGAAAACCGGCTGCTCAACGGCCCCGGTGCCAGCAAGGAAACCCGCCAGTTGGTCTTCGACCTCAGTGGCAGCGGTTTCACCTACGCCGCCGGCGACGCCCTGGGGGTATGGCCACGCAATTGTCCGGCGCTGGTCGCAGAACTGCTGGCGCTGATGCAACTCGACGGCCAGGCGCTGGTGGAATTGAAGGGCCAGCCAGCCATGCCGCTGGCCGAAGCCCTGCAGGCACACCTGGAAATCGCCAAGGTCACCCCACAGCAACTGCAGGTGTTCGCCGCTAATGCCCCCGACCTGCAGCGCCTGCTGCAGCCTGAGTGCAAGGCCGAACTGCAAGCGTGGTTGTGGGGCCGGCAACTGGTCGATGTGTTGCGCGCCTTCCCGCAGCAACTGCCACTGGCCAGTTGGCTCGCGTTGCTCAAGCCGTTGCAGCCACGGCTGTACTCGATCAGTTCCAGCCCACTGGCGCACCCGCAACAGGTGCACCTGACCGTTTCCACGGTGCGCTACGGTGATCGCAACGGTGTGTGCTCCAGCTTCCTGGCCGACCGGGCACAGGCGTTGAAGGTGGCGATCTTCCCGCAGGTGTCGAAGCACTTCCGCCTGCCTGAGGACGATGGTGTGCCGTTGATCATGGTCGGCCCTGGTACTGGCATTGCGCCGTTTCGGGCGTTCCTTGAAGAGCGCGAAGCGCGCGGCGCCAGCGGGCCGAACTGGCTGTTCTTCGGCGAGCAGCACGCTGCGAGCGACTTTTATTACCAGGCGCAATTGCAGGCCTGGCAAGCCACGGGGCACCTGCGGCTGGACACGGCGTTCTCGCGTGACCAGGCGCAAAAGATCTACGTGCAGACGCGCATGCTCGAGCACGGTGCGCAGCTGTGGCAATGGTTGCAGGCCGGGGCGTACTTCTATGTCTGCGGTGATGCCCAGCGCATGGCCAGGGATGTGGATGCGGCCTTGCGGGCGATTGTCGCCGAGCATGGCGGCATGGATGCGGCGGCGGCTGATGCCTACGTCGACGGCCTGAACCAGGCCCGGCGCTACCGGCGTGACGTGTACTGATGTGCACCGCGATGGGCTGCAGTGCACTGGGAATGTGCGCAGCCGGTGCCGGGTGGCGGGCGAGCGAGCCCGCTGCTGCAAAGGCCTGGAACGCTGTGCAGGCCCGTGCAGGCGCGGGTTTGCGCGTAACGTGTCCACCCCCGGCAACGGGCTTGGCACACTCCCTGCTTAGCCCATGTAACAACAAAGCCCACTGATCAACGGCGATCAACCGGGCCCCCTACCGTGATGAATACAGGCAAAGGCGCCTGGAGCTTCGGCTCCAGGCGCTTTTTTTTTGATCGAGGATCGGCTTATGAAGGCAACAGCGAGCAGCGGGCAACGAGAGCGACTGGTCATCGTCGGCAACGGCATGGTCGGCCACCACTGTGTCGAACAACTGGTCAGCCGCGGCGCCCTGCAGCAGTTCGAGGTACGGGTGTTCGGCGAGGAGCGCCAGCGCGCCTACGACCGAGTGCACCTGTCCGAGTACTTTGGCGGTAGCTGTGCCGAAACCCTGGCCCTGTGCGAGCACGACTTCTACACCACCAGCGGTGTGCACCTGCACCTTGGCGAAGCGGTCCTGCAGATCGATCGCGAGCGGGGCGAGGTGGTTACCGCGCAAGGCCGCTACGGCTACGACCAACTGGTCCTGGCGACCGGTTCCTACCCCTTTGTGCCGCCGATCGAGGGCTCCAGCGGTGATGCCCGCCTGGTCTACCGTACCCTCGACGACCTCGATGGCATTCGCGCTGCCGCCGCCAGCGCCCGCCGTGGCGTGGTGGTGGGGGGTGGCCTACTGGGGCTGGAAGCGGCCAACGCCCTCAAGTCGCTCGGCCTGGAAGCCCACGTGGTGGAGTTCGCGCCACGGCTGATGCCGGTGCAACTGGATGGCGAGGGCGGCGCAGCGCTCAAGGCACAGATCGAAGCGCTGGGCGTGGGGGTGCACCTGTCGCGTGCCACCCAGTCGATCAGCCAGGGCGACGCTTACCGCTACCGCATGAACTTCGACGGTGGAGAATACCTGGAAACCGACCTGATCGTGTTCTCCGCTGGCATTCGCCCACAAGATGCCCTTGGCCGTGCCTGCGGCCTGGACGTCGCCCCACGCGGCGGGGTGGTGATCGACGAGCACTGCCGCAGCAGTGACCCGCGCATCTTCGCCATCGGTGAATGCGCATCGTGGAACGGCAGCGTGTTCGGCCTGGTGGCTCCCGGCTACAGCATGGCGCGCAACCTGGCGGCATTGCTCTGCGGCGAGGCGCCGGTGCCGTTCAGCGGTGCCGACATGTCGACCAAGCTCAAGCTGCTGGGGGTGGACGTCGGTTCGATCGGTGATGCCCACGGTGCTACGCCCGGTGCACGCAGCTACCGCTTCATCGACGAAGCCAACAGCGCCTACCGGCGGCTGGTAGTGGATGCCAGCGGCAAGCATGTGCTGGGTGCGGTGCTGGTTGGCGACAACAGCTATTACGACACCTTGCTGCAGTATGCCCAGAACGGTATTGCCCTGCCGGCCGACCCCGCCGCGCTGATCCTGCCGCAAGGCGGCGCAGCACCAGCGCTGGGGGCCGACGCCTTGCCCGACAGCGCCACCATCTGCTCCTGCCATAACGTCAGCAAGGGTGCAGTCTGTGCCGCCATCGACAGCGGCTGCAGCGACCTGGCTGCGGTCAAGGGCTGCACCAAGGCGGCAACCGGCTGTGGCGGCTGCGCGGCCTTGCTCAAGCAAGTCTTCGAGCATGAACTGACGGCCCGCGGTGTAGCGGTGGACAAAAGCCTGTGCGAGCACTTCGCCTACACCCGGCAAGAGCTGTACGGCATGGTGCGGGTGGAGGGCATCCGCACCTTCAGCGAATTGCTCGCACGTCACGGCAAGGGCCACACCGGCTGTGACATCTGCAAGCCGGCGGTGGGCAACATCCTTGCCTCCTGCTGGAACCAGCCGATCATGGACCCGGCGCTGGTGCCGCTGCAGGACACCAACGACACCTTCATGGCCAATATGCAGAAAAACGGCACCTACTCGGTGGTGCCGCGTATTCCGGGGGGTGAAATCACCCCGGACAAACTCATCGTGATTGGCCAGGTGGCCAAGAAGTACGACCTGTACACCAAGATCACCGGCGGCCAGCGCATCGACCTGTTCGGCGCCCAGCTGCACGAATTGCCGCTCATCTGGGGGGAGTTGATCGAGGCCGGTTTCGAAACAGGCCATGCCTACGGCAAATCGACCCGTACGGTGAAGTCGTGCGTGGGCAGTACCTGGTGCCGCTACGGCGTGCAGGACAGCGTGGCCATGGCCCTGCGCCTGGAAGACCGCTACAAGGGCCTGCGCAGCCCGCACAAGCTCAAGTTCGCCGTGTCTGGCTGCACCCGCGAATGTGCCGAGGCGCAGAGCAAGGACATTGGTGTGATCGCCACCGACAAGGGCTGGAACCTGTACGTGTGCGGTAACGGCGGCATGCGCCCGCGGCATGCTGAACTGTTTGCCACCGACCTGGACGACGAAACCCTGGTACGCCTGATCGACCGCGTGCTGATGTTCTATATCCGCACCGCCGACAAGCTGCAGCGCACTTCGGTGTGGCGTGAAAACCTCGAGGGCGGGCTGGACTACCTGAAACAGGTGGTCATCGACGACAGCCTGGGCCTGGCCAGCGAACTGGAAGCGCAGATGCAGCATGTGGTCGACCAGTATCAGTGCGAATGGGCCAACGCCCTGAACGACCCTGAGAAGCTCAAGCGCTTCCGGACCTTTGTCAACGACCAGCGCGCCGACCCGGACGTGCACTTCGTGCGTGAACGCGAACAACGCCGGCCTGCCGCGCCGCTGCACCTGATCCCCACTGTCGAGGAGGCTGTCTGATGATGCTGTCCAATGCTGCTGTGAACGAACGCGAGAACTGGCAGGCCGTGTGCCGGGCGCAAGATCTGGTGGCCGACTCCGGTGTGGTGGTGTGGCTCGACGGTGCCCAGGTGGCGCTGTTCTATCTACCTGGCCAAGCCCAGGCGCTGTACGCGGTGGATAACCGCGACCCACGCTCCGGGGCCAACATCATCGGCCGCGGCTTGGTGGGGAGCGTGCAGGGTGAGCTGGTGGTGGCGGCGCCTTTGTACAAGCAGCATTTCAGCCTGCACACCGGGGAATGCCTGGAGGACAGCGGGCAGCGCTTGCGGGTATGGCCGGTGCGGTTGAAGGGTGACGCGGTGGAACTGGCTGTGGCCTGATTCTCGTGCATTGCCAGTGCCGGCCCTTTCGCGGGCTTGCCCGCTCCTACAGGTACAGCGCAGCCCTCAAGCCCTGCGATGACTCTGTGGGAGCGGGCGAGCCCGCGAAGAGGCCGGCACTAGTGCCTCAGAACACCAGCCCCTGCGGCGTGCGGCCGGCAAACACATCTACCAGGCTGGCCACCACCATCTCGCCCATGCGCGTGCGGGTCTGCACGGTGGCACTGGCCCGGTGCGGCTGCAGTACCACGTCCTCACGCTCGAACAACGCCTCGGGCGCTCGCGGCTCATCGGCAAACACATCCAGCGCCGCGCCGGCGATCTCGCCAGCCTGTAATGCCGCGATCAAGGCCGGTTCGTCCACCAGCTTGCCGCGCGCGATGTTGATCAGGTAACCCTCGCTGCCCAAGGCCCGCAGCACGTCGCGATCGATCAGCGCCTCACCCTTGTCGGCCGCCGCTGCAAGGATCAGTGCGTCGCTGTGCTTGGCCAACTGCAGCAGGTCGGCCTCGAACCCGTATGGCACATCCAGCGCCTGCAAGTCGGTGTAGCGAATCGGGCAACCGAACGCGGCTGCCCGCTGCGCCACCGCGCGGCCGACCCGGCCCATGCCAACAATGCCCACGCGCATGCCCGACACCTGACGGGCCAGTGGCAACGGTGCCAGCGGCGTGGCACTGGTGGCCCAATGGCCGGCGCGCACGAAACGGTCACCGGTGCAGATGCCCCGGCACACACCGATCAGCAGGCCGATGGCGAGGTCGGCAACGTCCTCGGTGAGGGCACCGATGGTCGCTGTCACCTGGATGCCGCGGTCGCGGGCGTAGGCCAGGTCGACCGCGTCGGTGCCGACACCATTGACCGCGATCACTTCCAGGTTGGGCAGGCGCGCCATCAGTGCCTGGCTGATACCTGTGTGGCCACCGGTGATCACGCCGCGGATATTGTCGGCATGCTGGCTGACATAGGCGTCCTTGTCGGCCTGTTCGTAGTAGCGATGTACGGTGAACAACTGTTCAAGGCGCTCACGGATCTGCGGGATGAGGATCGGGCTAAGTTGCAGGACTTCGGGTTTCATCGGTCACTCCATCAGGAACAGGGTTCATCAAAAGCAAGGTTCAGCCACGGCCAACGAATGGCATGTTGCTGGCCATCACGGTCATGTTCAGCACGTTGGCGTCCAGCGGCAGCGCAGCGATGTAGCGCACCGCGTCGGCCACGTGGCGCACGTTTAGCATTGGCTCGGCGGCGATCTCGCCATTGGCCTGGCGCACACCCCGGGTCATGCGCTCGGACAGCTCGGTCAGGGCGTTGCCGATGTCTACCTGGCTGCAGACGATGTTGTAAGGCCGGCCGTCCAGCGCCAGTGCCTTGGTCAGGCCCAGCACCGCATGCTTGCTGGCGGTGTAGGGCGCGGTGAACGGGCGTGGGGTATGCGCCGATATCGAGCCGTTGTTGATGATCCGCCCGCCTTGCGGCTGCTGGCGGCGCATCAGGCCGAAGGCCGCGCGGGCACACAGGAACACCCCATCGACGTTGGTAGCGATGACGTTGCGCCAGTTTTCCAGCGGCAGCTCGTCGACCGGTACGGCCGGGGCATTGATGCCGGCATTGTTGAAGATCACGTCGAGGCGCCCATGTTCCTCCTCGACGGTGGCAAACAGCTGCGCGACGCTCTGTTCATCTCGCACGTCAGTGGCTACCGCCATGGCTTCACCGCCCGCAGCCTGCGCCTGTTCGACGACCGCTTGCAGCGGTTCGAGACGGCGCCCGGCGAGGACCAGGCTGAAGCCATCCTCCAGCAGGGCGAGGGCGACGGCGCGGCCGATGCCGCTGCCGGCGCCGGTGACCAGAGCGATTTTCCTGTTCTGCTTCATTTCGTCACTCCAGGGGAATCAGGCAGCGTTGGCGGCTTGCCCGGCAGGGCGGGGGCCGACGTGCAAGTGCAGTTCGCCGATACCGTCGATGCCGGCGTGGAGGGTGTCGCCCGGGTTCAGCGCCGCCACCCCGGGCGGGCTGCCGGTCATGATCAGGTCACCCGGGCGGAGCGGCAGCTGGCGGGACAGCCGGCTGATGACTTCGGCCAACGTCCAGGTCTGCTGGCTGAGGTGGGCACGCTGGCGCTCCTGGCCATTGACCAGCAGCCACAGCGTCGCATTCAGCGGCCAGGCGCACTCGCTGGCGGGCACGATGGCAGTCATGGGGGCCGAGGCCTCGAACACTTTGGCCGCCTCCCAGGGGAGGCCTTCGGCCTTGGCCTTGCGCTGGTGATCGCGCCGGGTCATGTCCAGGCCGGCGGCAAAGCCGAACACGTGTTCCAGGGCATGCTCCGGGGCGATGTCGGCACCGCCCTTGGCGATGGCTGCGACCAGCTCGATTTCGTGGCAAAACTCGTCGGTCTGCGGCGGGAAGGGCAGCTCGCCCGCTGCCTCGACCACATTGCTCGCTGGTTTCATGAAGAACACCGGCTCCTGTGGCGCCGGCCCGTAGGTTTCCGGCCATGGGTAGTTGCGGCCCAGGCAGAACACCCGGCCGACCGGAAAGCGCACATCGCTGCCGCGGATCGGCAGGCTGACGATGGCCGGCGGGTTGAACAGGTAAGTCATGGGTCAATCCTCCTTGCTGGGGTGGCCAGCGTATGTCACGGGCTGGCCGCTAAAGTTGGACGAAAGCGGGGTTGGGTTGGACTATCCAGGCAACCTGTACCGGCCCTATCGCCGGCAAGCCGGCGCCCACAGGTCCAGGCAACTGCGCAGGCCTTGTGGGCGCTGGCTTGCCAGCGATGAGGCCAGCACAGGCCGTGGGAATCTCAAGCTGCAGTCTTGAGCTCGATGCGGTACAGCTTCCCCAGCAGCAGCGAATACGAAAGCGTCCCCATCAACGCCACCGCGCCAATGAACCAGAACGCCATGGCGAATGAACCGCTGGCCTGCACGATCGCGCCAATCACGATGGGCGTAACGATGCCGCCAATGTTAGCGGCCAGGCTGGTAATCCCGCCGGTCAGGCCGATCAACTCCTTGGGCGCCACTTCCGACACCGCCGCCCATGACGACGAAGCGATACCCTGGGCAAAGAACGCCAGGGTCAGGACGGCGATGCACAGCACGTTGGAGTCGGTGAAGTTCACCAGCACGATCGACATGCCCAGCATCGAGCCCACCACCAGCGGCAGCTTGCGGGCAAACGACAGCGAGTAGCCCTTGCGGATCAGCAGGTCGGAGACGATGCCCGCCAACAGGATGCCGACCGTGGCGCCAATGAACGGCATGACCGCGAAAATGCCGACCTTGATCAAGGTCAGCTGGCGCTCTTCGATCAGGTAGGTCGGGAACCAGGTCAGGAAGAAATACAGCGCCGAGGTGCTGGCGAACTTGCCCAGGCAGATCGCCCACACCTGGCGGTAGCGGAACAGCTCGGCGACCTGGCGCCAGTCGAAACGGGTGCGTTGCTGGCTGCTTTTGACCAAGCCGCCGCCGTTCTCTATGTAGGCCAGTTCTTCCTTGCTGACCTTCTTGCAGTTCAACGGGTCGCGGTACAGGAACAGCCACAGCACGCCAAACACGATGCCGACCAGGCCCGTGCTGTAGAACACATGGCGCCAGTCGTAGGTGGTCGCCAGCCACAGCAGGGCGCCAGTGAACAGCGCCGTGCCCAGGTACTGGCCGCACACGTAGATGCTGCTGGCCATGCCGCGCTCGCGGGCGGGGAACCACACGGTGACGGCGCGGCTGTTGGCCGGGAAGGCCGGGGCCTCCATGGCACCGACCGCCAGGCGCAGGCCGAACAGTGAGGCAAAGCCACTGGCCAGGCCCTGGGCCACGGTCACTGCCGACCAGCTGATCAGCGACACGCCGTAGGTCAGGCGCGAGCCGAAGCGGTCGGCGATAAAGCCTGCCGGCACCAAGGCCAGGGCGTAGGTCCAGGCGAAGGCGGAGAAAATCAGGCCCATCTCGACCTTGTCCAGGCCAAGGTCCTTGGCCATGAACGGCGCGGCGATGGAAATGTTCACCCGGTCGACGTAGTTGATGATGGTCGCCACCAGCAGCAGCGACAGCATGAACCAGCGGCGGCGGGTGGGCAGGCGCTGGGCAGGGGCCGCGTCCAGCGCGTACGACGACGCGGCGCGGGGGGTAGGCGTGCTCGACATGAGTCGACCTCGTTTGTTGTTGTTGGTAGAGGTTGGGCTGCAGTCCCTTTACTAAGGTGGTCGTACAACGTCTTGAATGCAACGGCGGTTTTAGATCGTTTTTTTCACGGGAGGCGAGGGAAGACTGCACTGTCCAAAAAATCGAGAGGTAGGGTTTTGACCGGTTTTTCTGCTGGGTGTCGCATTTCTAGCGGGCTGTGGACGTTCAGGGTTGCGCAGGTTTTTGCAGACAGGTTTAATTTGATGAGTTTGGACATCGTACAACTTGCGTTGCCTGTTCCGGCCGCTTCGCGGGCACGCCCGCTCCCACAGGTGCAGCGCAGCCTTCAAGCCCTGTGATGATGCTGTGGGAGCGGGCGTGCCCGCGAAGCGGCCGGAACAGGCAGCGCCATTCTGGAACCTGGAGTAAGCCCAATGCCCCCAAAGCGCGAGGTCCCGACCTACGTCATGCAGCAGCGCAGCGAGCTGATGGACTTCTACATCCGCGACCAGCGCGGCCGCCCCGCCGAGACAGCGCCGCATCGCCACGAGTACTTCCAGATCCAGGTCAACCTGGGCGGCGACACGGTGCAACACATCGGTAGCGTGCAGCGCCCCTTCAGGCGCAACACCCTGGCTTTCATCCTGCCGCACCGGGTGCATGTGATCCCGCACCCGGCCAACAGTGACTTCGTGGTGATCAACTTCTCCCAGACCTTCCTGCTGCCCCACTTGGCCTGTGACCCGATGGACCTGGAAGAGGTGTCGATCCTGCAGGCGCCAGAGCTGTCCCCCTTCCGCTTTCAGGAGCACCTCGACTTTTGCCTGGGCGAGGCCGACTTTGCCGAGTTACGCCAAGTCCTCGACCGCATGCGTGTACTGGATGCCAACCGCCGCTTCGGCACCCGCGAAATCCTCAAGGGCCTGTTGCTGCAACTGATCGGCCAGGTCTGTGGCCTGTATGCCGAGCCGCTGCGCGAACTGGCCGAGAGCAATGCCGCACAGCTCAGCCGCCGCGCTGCGCTGGGCCGCATGAGCGAATACCTGCGCAGGCATATCGACGACCCCGACCTCAACCTGCAGAAGGTCGCCGCCGCCACCTACCTGTCGCCCACCTACTTGACCCACTGGCTGCGCAAGGAAATCGGCAAGACCTTCAGTGAGCTGGTGCTGGAGCGGCGCATGCACGCCGCACGCAACTACCTGCTCAACGGCAGCCGCCCGGTGGGCGAGGTGGCACGGCTGTGCGGCTTTGCCGACGAAGCCTACTTTTCCCGACGTTTCCGCCAGATCCACGGCCTGCCACCCGGGCAGTTCCGCCGCCAGCAGCGCGACCCGGATACGCCACAGGCGGCGATGCGGTAAGCTTGCCGGCATGAACCTCGACACCCGCATCAAGTACCGCCACCTGCTGTGCTTTCTGGAGATTGCCCGGCAGGGCAGCCTGGCCAGGGCTGCCAACGTGCTCGCCATCAGTCAGCCGGCGATCTCCAAGACCCTCAAGGAGCTCGAAGACCTGCTGGAAACGCGGCTGTTCGCGCGCAGCCGCCAAGGGGTCGAGCTGACGCCGGCCGGTACGCGCTTCATGCGCTATGCCGGGCCCAGCGTGCAAGCCCTGCGCGATGGCGTCAGCAGCCTGCGCGGCGAGGCACGGGCGCCGTCGCAGGTCCGCATCGGCGTGCTGTCCACGGTCGAGGGCCTGCTCATGCCCGAAGTGCTGTGCCGCCTGCATCAGCGTCATGAAGCGCTGGTGATCAGGGTGGTGACCGGGGTCAGCGCACAGCTGCTTGGCCAACTGCACCTGGGGGAACTGGAGCTGGTGGTCGGGCGCATGACCGACAGCCCGCAAATCCAGGGTTTGTCGTTCGAGCACCTGTACAGCGAGTCGATGAGCCTGGTGGTACGCCCAGGTCACCCACTGCTGACCGGCACACCCGTTGAGCGCGGCCAGGTAGGGCGTTACCCCTTGGTCTTGCCGCCTGCGGGTACCACCATCCGCCAGCATGCCGACAGCCTGTTCGTGCAATGCGGCATCCAGCTGCCGGCGCAGCGCCTGGAAACGCTGTCCCTGGCGTTGAGCCGGCGCTACCTGCTGAGCAGTGACGGCGTATGGGTGGCGCCGCGCGATGCCGTGCTGCTCGACCTGCGCCGTGGCGAGCTGGTCGAGCTTGACCTGGGTGTGCGTGAACCCGGTGGCTCGGTGGGCATTTGTCGCAATGCTGCCCTGCCGCAAAGCCTGCCGGGGCAGTGGGTGTGTGAAGTGCTGCGCGAAGTGGCCGGGCAGTACCGCGAGGGCGTTTACCCCTGAGCCTGCGCTGTCAGCAGGGCGCTCAGCGCCTTGAGGTTGTCGTCATTGAGGCTGCCACTGGCTGCCATCAGGCGTAGCTGCGCCTGCAGGATGGCATAGCGTTGCCGTGCCAATTGCAGGCGGGTGCGGGTCAGCTGCTGTTCGGCCTCGAGCACATCGTTGCTTATCCGGGCGCCCGCCTCGAAGGCATGTGCGGTCATGCGCAGGTCACTCTGGCTGGAGCGCAGAGCCTGTTGCAGGGCTTGGTACTGGGTGATGCCGCCGGTCAGGTTCAAGTAGGCCTGGCGGGCCATGAACTCGGCCTCGCGGCGTGCATCTTCCAGCTCGTTCCGAGCGGCACCTTGCAAGGCATGGGCTTCGCGGGTGCGGCTCTGGGTGGCGCCCCCGGAATACAACGGTACGCTGAGCTGCACGCCAACCACGGTTTGTGTGTATTTCTCCTCGGGCACTGTCACGTCGTACAGGCTGCCACCGACCGAGGCAAAGCGGCCATGCGCGGCCACCAGGTCGAGGGTGGGCAGGTGGCCGGCCTTTTGCTTTTCCACTTCCTGTTCGGCAATCAGTTGGCGGACCTCGGCGGCCTGCACCTTCAGATTATGCTGGCGGGCCTGGTCCGCCCAGGCAGCCAGCCGTGCCGGTTGCGGGCCGCTGAACGCGACTTGTTCATCGAGCCTGGCCAGGGCACCCGGCGTGCTCCCGGTCAGCCGGCCAAGAGCCTGCTGACTGAGGCGCAAGGTATTGTCGGCGGCAATCTGCTCGGCCTGTGCCATGTCGTAGCGGGCCTGGACGCGCTGTACCTCGCTCGGGGTTCCTGAGCCCTCACGGCGAAAGCGCTGCGCCTTGTCCAGTTGCCGGCCGAGGGTTCGAACCTGCTGGCGGGTGGTAGCCAATTGGTCCTCGGACAGCAACAGTTCGAAGTAGGCGTCGGCGACGCGCAGCATCAAGTCCTGGCGCGCTGCGAGCAGGTCGATTTCGCCAGCCGTGGCCTGGGCCTTGCCCTGCTCATGGCCGATCACGTTCTGCCAGCGCAGCAGCGGCTGGATCAACACCAGCGCATAGGCATTGGTGTTGTCGCGGTTGCGCCTGAGCGCACCGCTGTGTTCGCGGTCGACCCAGGCTGCGCCGCTTTCAAACGACAGATGCGGCAATAACGTTGCCAACCCTTGCTCAGCCTTCTGCGCTGCGGCCAGCTGGCGCTGTTCGGCTGCGGCATAGGCCATGTCATGCCCCAGGGCCTGCTGGTAGGCTTGGTATAGATCACGCGCCTGGGCCGGGCTGGCGCAAACCAGCGTCAGCACAAGCAAGGCTAGACGGATGGGGGTGCATTGTCCGAACACGTCGCGGACTCCTTTGCAAGTGAGGGCTTGGGTTGGCGGGAATTGCGCATCAGTAGCACCATCGGCACGCCGATCAGCATCACGGCGCCGAGCAGTCCGAAAAGCATGCTGAAGCCGAGCATCTGCGCCTGCTCCCGGGCTTGGATGAAGGCCAGTAGAGCATTGGCCTGATCGGGGCTGGTCAGGTCGGTGGATAGCCGCCGTGGGTCAAGGCTGGCCAGGTCCCAGCCGCTGGCGACCAGTCGGTTTTCGTCGACGTGTTCGGACAACTGGCGGTAGCGGGCCCAGGAGAAACGCGTTAGCAAGGTTGCGGCAATAGCGATGCCGACGCTGCCACCCAGCTGACGCATCAGGTTCAGTACGCCGGAGCCCACGGAAATGAGCTGCCCCGGCAACTGGCGCATGGCCAGGTTGGTCAATGGGACGAAGATCATGCCCAGGCCGAAGCCGCGAATGATCAGCGGCCAGTAGAGGGTGTCGGGATTGCTTTGCAGGGTGAATTGCGTATGCAGGTACATGGCGTAGCCGTACACCAGGATGCCCAAGCATATGAAGTAGCGCTCATCAATACGGTTTTCCTGCGATAGCTTGCCGATTACCAGAGTGCTGACCGCGCTGGCCAGGGCCCCGGGGAAGATGACAAGGCCGCTTTGGTAGGCGCTCTGTTCGAGTAGCGTCTGCAGCAGCAGGGGCACCATGAACAAGGTGCTGTACAGGCCGAAGCCAACGCAAAAGGCGCAGACCGACCCCAGCAGGAATTCACGGTTGTTGAACAGTGCCAGGTTGACGATGGGATTGGCCACGCGTCGCTCCCAATAGCAGAAGCCCAGCAAGCCCAGCAACGCCAGGGCCATGCACAGCAGGCTCAGGTTCGACTCCAGCCAGTCCCAGTGCTCGCCGCGCTCTAGCAGGATCTGCAAGCTGCCCACACCCACGGCAAGCAGCACGAACCCCAGGTAATCGATGCTGTGCGGGCGTTTCTCGTTGGCCGAGTCGCCCACGCACAGCCACGCCAGCAGTAAAGCCAACGCCCCGATCGGCAGGTTGATCAGAAAAATCCAGTGCCAGGAAAATTCATCGATCAAGTATCCCCCAACCGACGGGCCCAGCGTGGGCCCCATCATTACCCCGACACCGTACAAGGCCATGCCGGAGCTGACTTTTTCCTTTGGGAACACGTCGTAGATGATCGCCTGCGAAATGCCCAGCAGGCCGCCCCCGGCCAAGCCCTGGATCACCCGCCAGAAAACCATCTGCCACAGCTCCTGGGATAGCGCGCAACCCAGTGAAGCCACTACGAAAAGCGCCGACGAAACCAGGTAGTAGCGGCGCCGGCCAAACCAGGCGGACAGCCAGCCACTGGCCGGCAGGATGACCACGTTGGCGACGATGTAACCGGTCGAGACCCAGGAAATCTCGTCGACCGACGCCCCAAAGCTGCCCATCAGGCTGGGAATGGCGACGTTGACGATCGTCACGTCGAGCAACTCCATCATCGAGATCAGGGTGACCGTCACGGCCACCAGCCACGGGGACCTCATAGGGCTTGCCCGCTGTTGCGGGTATCGACCTCGACGAACACGCTCATGCCTTGGCCAAGCGCCTGCTGCAGGGTGGCGGGCAACTCGCGGAACTCGATGCGCGCCTGTACCCGCTGCACCACCTTGGTAAAGTTACCGGAGGCGTTTTCCTGTGGCAGCAGCGAGAAGCGCGCGCCCGTTGCCGGTACCAGGCTGTGCACCACGCCGGCGAACTGCTGCCCTGGGAAGGCATCGATGCTGATGCGCGCCGGCTGACCGACACGTACCCTGCCGATCTGGGTTTCCTTGAAGTTGGCCACTACCCACAGGTGCTCGGTACTGACCAGACTCAGCAGCTTCTGGCCGGCCACTACGAACTGCCCGGGTTGCACATCCTTGTGAACGATCACTCCCCCTTGGGGTGAGGCATGCCGGGTGTCCTGCAGTTCGATGCGGGCCAGGGCCAACGCCGCTTCGGCGGTCTTGATTCGGTACGCTTCAACTTTCAGTGCAGCCTGATTGGCCAAGGTGCCCTCACGGGCCGCCTTGGCGTTGTCGCGGGCCGCCTGCAACTGATGGCTCAGCGCAGCGAAGCGAGTCTGTGCCGCTTCCAACTCCTGGGTACTGACCACGCCTTGGTCGGCCAGACGCTGTGCCCGCTGGTAGTCGCTGCGGGCTTGGCCAGCGCTGGCCGCCAACTGACCGATGGTCGCCTGTGCTGCCTGGCTACGGGCTGCCGCGCCGCGGACCTGGCTGTCCACCAGGCCAGGCATGCCACCTTGACCAGTCGCCATAAGCGCGCCCAGGTAATTGGCTTGAGCCTGTTCAACACGCTGCTGGTATTCGTCGTCACGTACTTGGAAGAGCAGGTCACCTTCGTTCACCCGCGTGTTCTCATGCACCGGTACCTGCACTACGACGCCACTCAGCCGGGCCCGGATGGGTATGATCACACCGTCCACTTCGGCGTTATCTGTACTGACGTACTGCCTCGCGTACTGCCAGCGTTGCAGCCCCAGCACGGCCAGACCTGCAATGACCAGTATCGATACTGCCAACTTGGCGGACTTGCCTTTCGTCATGTCACACGCTCTCGTCCTTGTCGTTATGGGCCATCGGCCCTTGCTTGTGGCTTTTGTCGCAGGTGCGCACAGGCAGGGCCGTGATGCTCAGCTGGCGGCAGCCACGCAGGTGGCCTGTAGGGTCGCGCTCCCACGCTGCTGCAACTGCTCCAGTACCCCATCCCAAAGTACTGTGCGAGCGACCAGCGCGTCGGCGGCGCTTTTCGCAAGTGTCTGCCGTTGCGCCGGTTCGCTGACGATTTCGGCAATGATGCGTTTGGCTGCAGGGCCGTGATCATCGCCGTCCATCTCGATGTGACGTTTGAGGTAGTAGGTGAACATTGGCACGCTGGCTTCATTGATGGCCCAACGTTGCAGAAGACCGCCGAACATGTCGGGGATGATGTCTTCGCGGCCGAAGAAAAAGTACGCCAGTACCTGTTCGGTGGAACCATGCAGGGCGACATCCAGCGTCTTGCTGACGAACACTTTGGCCGGCAGTGGGATATCGACCATAGTCAGCGCCTGGGCCAGCGGTACACCGGCTTGCAGCAGCGCCTGGAACTGGCGAAATGGGCCGGTGTCTGCACCAATCTCGTCCATGGCGCTGAGGTAGAGATCGAGGTGGCTGATAAAACCACCCTCAGGGTGCTCGTCAGTTTCCTCGCCGGTGACTATTTCGTTGATCAGCCGGGCGGCAATGATATGCCGCGGTGGCAACCACGGTAGGCTGACGCAAGTCAGGTCGCGCTGGATGCGCTTGAGCAGCGTCATGAAGTCCCACACGGCAAAGACGTGGTTCTCCATCAACAGGCGCACGTCATCCAAGGTGCTTATGCGGGTGAACAGAGGGTGTGCCAGGAGGGTGCGGCGTTCGTTTGCAATCAGTTCATCTACGTCGAAAGACATACTCTTTTCCTTGAGTGTGAAATTGGCTCGGGGGGCGTTGATCACTGCCCGTGATTGCCTCGCGGTGGCATTGCCTGCCAGGCGCCGGCGTACGGAAAACGTGCCTTGCAGTAGCGCAAAGCGCCGAAGAAATGCGGTTCCAGCAGTGCCTGGCGGCCTTCGTACCAGCCGCTGGCGACCAGTTGCCGATGCAGGCGTGGCAGGCGCCAGCACGGCACCCGCGGGTACAGGTGATGCTCCAGGTGGTAATTTGAGCCCAAGTGCAGCCAGGTGCTCAGCCGAGCAGTGCGCGAGCGCGCCACCGGCATGACGACGCTGGCTTCGAAAGCATGCTCCTGATAGGCGTTCAGGGCCGAAATCAGCAGGGCCAACAGCAGGCACCCGGCAATGGCCGGCAACAGCAACGGCCACTTTGCGGCCAGCAGCAGCCACAGGGTAGGCCACAACACTTGGCAGGCCAGATTGGCCCTGGCCAGCAAGCGGATCTGCCGATCTGGTAACGGTAGAGTGCCACTGACGTTGGCGCGGGGTAGGGCCAGGCGCACAGTTTGCAGCAGGTACCAAGCAGTGGCGTGCAGGCGCGATACCAGCAGCCGGCTCAGGGCCAAGCGGTAGCGCCGCAGCAAACGCCAGTCGGGGTCTTTGGGGCTACCGTTGTAGCGATGGTGCTGCCAATGGTCGACGAAGTAGCCAGTCACACAAAACCCCGCGAGCATCGAACTCAACAGCACCGCCAGCAGGCAGCTGTTGAGGCGGTTGTCGCTGAGGTTGAAGTGGAAACCTTCATGGCCGAGGATGCCTTGCAGGAAGAGGCCGTACGCCGCCAGCAGCAGTAGCGGTATAGCCAGCGGCCATGCCTGCGGGGCCAGCTCGAGGGTGGCCACCAGCAGCCCCAAGGGGGCGGCAAACAACAGCAGCGCATAGCCGACCACCAAGGCGGTTTCCAGCGGCGACGTCGTCAGCAAGTCGCGGGCCGGGCGTAGCGTGGGTTTGTCCAGTGCCAGTTGCGTCATCGGCCTATTCTCAGTCGATTAGCTCGGGCTTGAGGGTCAACTGCCCGGCCTTGCTCAGGCTGCGCAGGCGCATGCCGATGAAGGCATCGACCAGGCTCGGCAGCCAGCGCGCGGTATACATGGCCAAGCTGCCTAGGAGCGTCAGGCCGCGGTTACGCAGCCCATCCTGGGTGCAGGCACGCACCAGACCATCGCTAGCGTCGTCGAGTTTTTCTTCCAGCGACAGCAGGACGCGCTCGCCGCGCTTGAAGCTGACCAGGCGCTTGACTGACAGGCCGACCCGTTCGGCCGGGTCGTGGATGGCGGTGTCGATAAAACCGGGGAATACCGTAACCACGTCCAGTTGCCCTGGGTACTGCATGCGAAGCACATCTGAATAGGCGCTAATGGCTCGCTTGCTAGTGGCATAGGCGGCCACATAAGGTGCGTTAACCAGGGCAAACAGCGACGACACGTTGACCACCTTGCCGCACTTGCGCAGCAGTGCCGGCAACAACCGTGAGGTCAGATGCCAGGGTGCCAGCAAATTGACTTCTAGCGCGCGCCGCACGTCTTCGTTGACCCCCGATTCGCCGCGTTCCAGTGTCAGCACCCCAGCGTTGTTGACCAGGATATCGATGTCGCCGAACCGTTCGAGGATCGAGTCGGCGGTTTCGTCCAGGCGTTCGCGGTCGCACAGGTCGAGGAGGTAGTAGGCATCGAAATTCAGTGCCGTGTCGGGTTCGAGTCGGTCGATGCCGATCACGGTTGCCCCTTGGCGCTTGAGCTTGCGCGCTGTTTCCAGGCCCAGGCCGCGGGCGGCGCCGGTAATAACGACGATCTTGTTTAGCAGTTTCACAGGGGGGCTCCATTGGCAATGCTGAAGGTGGCGCCTTGCAGATAGTGGTCAAGGTTGGCGGTCATGCTGAAGCGGCCGGGTGGGTGAAATTGCAGGCCGCGAGTACTTGCCAGCCAGTCGCAGCCCAAGTTCGAGCGAATGAAGGCTAGGCCGCCGAGCATCTGGTGGGCCAGGTCGGAGGCGCTGGCCAGTTGCTGCTCGATGCCGTACCGCGTCAGCAACAGGCGCGCCAGCAAGTCATCGGCGTTGCCTTGCGAGTGATCGACCTCGTGGGCCAGACCCTCCAGCGCACTCAGGCACAACTGCAGCTGGCAGGCCAGTTGTACCCGTTGATGGTCGCTCCAGCGGCGTTCGTCGATGGCCCATTCCACCAGCCCCATGCAAGCACCCAGGTAGCTGGCACTGATCAGCAGCTCGAACCAGATGAAACCGATCGTCTGTACGTCGCCCAATTGCGATTTCAGCCCGGCAGAGAAGATCATCTTGTTGCTCACATAAACATCTTCCAGCCGCAATTCCAGGCTCTGCGCTGCGGCCAAGGCAGTATTGGCCCAAAACGGGTGATGGCTGATACCGGGGGCGGTGGCAGGGATAAGGGCGATCATCAGTTCGTCACCGTGTTCGGTGGCGCGGCTGTAGCTTGCGGTCAGCAGGTCCATCGAGCGACTCAGGCTGCACGGTTGCTTGCTGCCGCTCAGGCGTACGCCATCGGCCAATTGTACGGCCTCCATGCCGGCATCCAGGATGCCGCCGCCGGGTACGCCTTCAGCGAAGCCAGAGGCCAGCAACAGGCGTTGCTGTGCAATCGCTGACAACAGCAGGCCTTCCGTACCTGCACTTTTAGTGGCAACGGTTACCAGGCTGGCCACGGAAAACTGGTGCATGGTGCTGGCCACTGCCAGCGAAGGCGACAGGGCGCCCAGGGCCAGCTGCACCTGCAATGCTTCACGGGCGGTGGCGCCCAGGCCGCCCCCAGATTGGGGCACCAGCAAGGCTACCGGCCCGGTGTGTTTGAACCAGTCCACTACTGGACTATCCGCGGCCTCGCGCTGTTCGAACGGCAGCTCGGTCAGCAGCTTGGCAAAGTCCGGGGCAAAGCGATGCAGGGTTTCCCGGGCGTTGTGCAGGAGTGACAGAGGCATGACATCAATCCTTGATCTGGCTGTTCGGGAACAGGCCATGGATGATGGCGCTGATGTTGTCGCGGATCGCCTGACGGGCCACCGGGTCGAGCATGTCGGCGAGCATCGGCAGACCCAGATCGAAACAGGAGTTGAAGGCGATGCTGGCGCCCTCGGCGGTTTCGCTGACTTGCCATGAGCCGGAAAAGTGGTCGATGTCGCCCGCTGTCTGGCGGAAATGGATATGCAGGTTGGCTGGGTCGAAGACGTCACGTTCCTGCCATTTGAGGATGCCGCTGTGGAAATTCACTTCCCAGTTGCTCAAAACCTCGTGCTCATGGACCGTTTCGATCTCGATGTTGCGCACCGACTTACATAACTGTGGATAGATGCTGAAGTTGCTGATGGCGGCGTACACCTGCTCGGCACTCTGGCTGGGAACATGGGCATTCAGGCTGACTTCTTTCATTTCGTTGTCCTATTCAAAGGTACGGGCAAGGGCGCGGGCGAAACCGCCGAGTAGCCATTCAACGTCGCTATCGCTATACAGGGCGGGCGGAGTGAGGCGGATAACCCGATGAGCGTTGAGCGAGTGGTTGACCACAATGCGTTGGTCGATCAGGTGCATGACCATATTTGCCGCCAACCCGGCATCGGTGAACTCCACGCCTATCAAAAGCCCGGCGCTGCGCAACTGGACTTCGGCGCCCCGCGGGTGTTGCCCGAGAATGTCCGCCAGACCCAGTTGCAGGCGTTCGCCCAGGGCGGCTGCACGTGGCACCACCTGTTCAAGTTGCATCACTTGCAAGGTCGCCATCACTGCCGCCATAGCCAACGGGTTGGCGCCGAAGGTGGTGGTGTGCATCAGCGGGTTGCGGTTGAGCGGGGCCTGCATGTCGGCCGTGCAGACCATGGCGCTAACCGGCACGCAGCCCCCAGACAGGCTTTTGCCGACAAGCAGGATGTCCGGGGTAACGCTTTCGTGATCGCAGGCCCACCAGCGCCCGGTGCGGCCCAAGCCGGACTGAATTTCATCGGCGATCAGCACCGCGCCGTACTGGTCGCACAGCCGACGCACCTGTTGCAGGTAGCCTGCGGCAGGCACGATCACCCCGGCTTCGGCCTGCACAGGCTCGAGAATCACGCAGGCGCGCTCGGGCTGGGCCTGCAACTGCTTACGCAGCGCTTCGATATCTCCAAATGGCACGAAGTGGCTGTGGCCCAAGCGGTCGTCGAATGGTGAGCGATATAGCTCGCGCCCGGTTACTGCAAGCGCCCCAAGGGTCTTGCCGTGGTAACCACCATGGGTCGAGATAACTTGCTTACAGCCGTTCAACCAGGCCAGCTTGAGGGCGGCCTCAGTGGCTTCGGTCCCGGAGTTGCAGAAGTAAACGTACTGCAGCGGTGCAGGGCAAACTGCAGCCAGGGCTGCAGCGGCCTGGGCCTGGAACGGGTTGAGCAGCAGCTTGCTAGCCATCGGGTGGCTGTGCAACTGGCGGCTGACTGGTTCGACCACGCGCGGGTGTGCATGGCCGAGTAGGAATACGCCATAGCCTCCGGCATCAAGGTAGCGATTGCCGTCCATGTCGAAGAGGTAGGCGCCTTCGCCGGCCACTTCTACAGGCAGGTTCATCATTGCTGCCAGACGGGCATAGCCAGCGTTGACATGGTCACGGTACTGCGCGCGCACACGCTCGCCATTGAGCCCTTCAGGCAGGGCGGTGAAGCTGTTCATCGTTCAGGCCTCCATGGCCAGTTCGCCACGGCTTGTACCCGCTGCCGGAATCTTCAGCATGCGTTGCATGGCCGATAGCTTGGGCGACAGTCGCGCCAAAGTCAGTGCCAGCTCCTGGCGCGGTGAGCGCAGCGCCAGGCGTTGGGCAGGTAGCAGTTGATCCAGCGAGCTGGGCAGCGGCTGCAGAAGGCTGGCGTAGCGGCATAGTTGGGTGGCGCGACCCAGGGCGGCACGAATGTTCTCTTCCAGGGCTGGCAGGAACACCGGGCGCACCAGGCGTTCGTAGATGTCCGGGTTCATGCAGCGCGGGCGCTGGAAGGGCTTACCTTGGTCGTGCATTTCGGCGCACATGAGGTCAAGCAGGGTACGGATATCCAGCGCCTGAGGACCGTTGCTAAGAAAATAGTCGTCGCCGATCAGGCGCTGGTCCAATGCGCTGGCTATGGCTGCCGCAGCCACGTCGCGGGCGATCACGTCTACACGTCCGTCTTCTGGGCACGGGATGATTGGCAGATAGCCCGACATCATCAGCCCCATGGTCAGGTGGAAGCCTTGCAGCATCGGCATGTGGCCGCTGTGGCTGTCGCCGATGATGATCGACGGGCGGAAGATCGACACCGCCACGCCGGCCTCACGTACCAAGCTTTCAGCCTGGCGCTTGACCACTTCGTACGGGGTCGAAGGCATGACTCCGGGGTGGTAGGCGCATGGGTGGGTGAAAGCGGTGCTGATGTGGTACAGCGGCACATCGGCGTCGCGGACGAACTCGAGCACCTGTTCGGTACCTTGGTAGTTGACCGAGAATACTGCTTCGGCGTGGCCATCCAGCCGGGTGATAGCCGCGCAGTGGATGACCCAGTCGACACGTTTGATCAGGGCCAGGTAGTCCGCACTGGAAAGCCCCAGACGTGGTTGGCAAATATCCCCGCGCAAGGTTTCCACTCCGGGATGGCGGATGCTGCTGCGACGGGTCAGACAGACCAGGTGGTAGCGGTCGGCCAGTTGGTCGATAAGGGTATCGCCCAGTACGCCGGCGCCGCCGGTAAGGAAAACAGTCAGCCGTGAGGGTCCTGACATGGGCTAGCACTCCTTGCTCGCTAGGTTGATGAAGTGGCATGTGCCACGGCGCCCGACTGCCAGACAGCCGCGGGGGGCCAAGGACCGGAACGATTAAAAAAGCCGACCTGAGTGCCCATGGTTACAGGCGGCCGGCAAGCGACCCGGCGCCTGGTGGTGGAGACCCCGGTTGGCGCGGGCTGGAGGGGATGATGGCGATTTACAACTGCGGTTTCTTGAACGAATCGCTTGTATTGCGCAGCACCATGGCAACGCGGCTTGGTGACATGCCGACCATGCGTCGCATCATGCGTGTAAGGTGGGCCTGGTCAGCGAAACCACCGGCGATCGCTGCGTCGCTGAGGCTGGCACCATGTGCAAGGGCGTGGCAGGCACGCTCCAGTTTGCGCCAGATGATCCACTGCGACAGCGGCACACCCATCTGCCGGGTGGCAAAAAAGCGCAGACGTGGGCTGGACAGGCCCACCGCGCTGGCCGCGCGGGATACCGCGCCAATGCCCGCCCAGTCCTGGCGCAGCAGGTGCAGTGCATTGGTCAGCCGCGGGTCGAAGCTTTCTGGTGGCACCAGCTTGAGTTCCAAGGCAGCCACCACCTCATGAAAGCAGGCGGCTTGGCGCACGCAATCGACGATGTCCTGGCTGACCGCGGTCTTACCGCTTTCATCAAGCAAGGCTTTGAGCGCACGGCCCAGTGGTGCATCTGGGTAGAAGTACAGAAAAGCGACGCGGTCAGGGTTGGGCAGTGACCTGTGGTCTACCGAAGGCCCGATCAGTACCCCGGGGGCGCTGAGGGTCTGCGTGCCAAACTCCACGGTGATGTCATGGCGCAGGCCGATGCATAACTGGATAGCGACATGGGCGTGGGCGGCAGTCTGGTCGGACTTGCCGGTGTAGCCCAGCCAGTACTCACCGAAAGTTACTGCGCCGTCCCATCTCATCGTGCATCCCTGAAGCCTGGTCTGGATAGCTGGGCCGCACTTGGGCCAGTACCCCGAAAGCGGCAGATGATAGCGTTCTGGTATATCTTGGTCGACACAAAGCGTGACGAATGATTTTTTGCATTGATCCAGGCCGTTCTGCCGTGCGCGAGGCTGTGGAACTATTCCCTCTTTGTTGGCTCTTATGCCGGTAGCCATGGGTTGGGGACGCCTGATAAGCTCGCGGCTTCTACCCTGATTGCCCTTATGGCGCATGAACAAGGAAATGACATGAAACAGCATCGTTTGGCGGCTGCGGTTGCCCTGGTTGGCCTGGTACTGGCTGGCTGTGATCAACAGGCCAGCAGCCCCGAGCTGAAGACCCCGGCGCAGAAAGCCTCCTACGGAATCGGCCTGAACATGGGCAAGAGCCTGGCTCAGGAAGGCATGGAAGACCTTGATTCCAAAGCAGTCGCCCTCGGTATCGAGGACGCCGTTGGCAAGAAAGAACAGCGTATCAAGGATGAAGAGCTGGTAGAGGCCTTCACCTCGCTGCAGAAACGTGCCGAAGAGCGCCTGGCCAAGGCCAGCGAAGAAGCCGCCTCTGCCGGCAAGAAGTTCCTTGAGGAAAACGCCAAGAAGCCGGGTGTCGTCACCACCGCTTCGGGCCTGCAGTACCAAGTGATCAAGAAGGCCGACGGCCCGCAGCCCAAGCCGACCGACGTGGTGACTGTCCACTACGAAGGCAAGCTGATCGACGGCAAGGTCTTCGACAGCTCCGTCGAGCGCGGCAGCCCCATCGACCTGCCGGTGAGCGGCGTCATCCCGGGTTGGGTCGAAGGCCTGCAACTGATGCACGTTGGCGAGAAGTACAAGCTGTTCATCCCGGCTGAACTGGCCTACGGTGCACAAAGCCCAAGCCCGCTGATCCCGGCCAACTCGGTACTGGTGTTCGATCTTGAACTGATCGCCATCAAGGACCCGGCCCAGCTGCAAGGCGCTGAGCCGGACGCTGAAGCCCCCGCTGAAGCGCCTGCCGAAGCCCCTGCCAAGTAATACTGGCTGTTTGCCGAAAACGCCCCGTCTTTACGGGGCGTTTTCGTTTTAGCTGCTTGGACGAACCTGCCACTGCTGATACTGTCCGAGGAAATGCAGCGTGAAGAAGTAGGACGCTTCTGACGCAAGTCGCTCGCGGCGCTGGTAGCAACAGCCTGTAACGACTGTGTAAAAAACGCCCGATCTGACCGGGGCCCTTGCCTGGCAGGCACCCAGGGTCAGAAACTGTGGCCTGTTCACAAGGTTATCCACAATAAATGTGGATAACCTTTTCCCTCTCGGAGGTTCCATGAGCGCACCCTGGAATTTCGCCCGTTTCCTGCCCTTGGCCGAGCGCCTGCTCAGCCGCGGCCGGTTGCCGGCCTTGCTGTTCGCCGTGGCGCGCAAAGGCCCACGCCTTGGCCAGTTGCGTGACGACGTTAAATTGCTGCAGTCGCTGTGCCTGGCTTGGTGGCGCGGCGAATACCGCGCCATCAGCCCCAAGGCGCTGGTGACCATCGTCGCTGGCCTGCTGTATTTCGTCAGCCCCATCGACGCTATCCCCGACTGGTTGCTGGGCGTCGGGTTCCTCGACGACATCGCAGTGCTGGGCTGGGTACTGAAAACCGTGGCCGACGAACTGGCCCGCTTCAGGGCCTGGCGCGACAGCCAGGCACCCGAGCGGCTACGCGTGGTCGAGCGGCTGCCCGCGACACCGGAAGCACTGCGCCTGGAGCGCAATACCCGGTAAAACCGAACTTTTGGGTAGCTGGCCTGGCTTGGAGTCTGTCGGCTACAATGACACCTACAGACATTAGAGACTCGTCCATGGACAAGCTAAGCCTGCACGCCAAAAAAGCGTGGTTCGCCAAGCATCGCACTGCGAATTTCGACAGCAGCCTGCGCCTTGAAGGCTTTATCGTGCCGCCAGACGACGGCAAAGCGAAGTTGCCTGCCCGTGCTGCTGCACGCGAAGCCGTGCGGCAACTCAAGGCTTGAGTGTCGACAAGTATGGGGTTTATCAAGACCCTGATTGCTATCCTGACACGGACGTCCTGAAGAACATTCTCAACCTGCGCAATGCAGAGGATCTGGCTGATGCTGAGCGTTACCTCACCCAGGTAGCGGCATCGCAGCTGGAGTTCGAAGAGCCTCCATACGATCTAGGTACATTAAAACGAATTCACCGCTGTCTGTTTTCCAGTATCTACAGTTGGGCTGGAGAAACTCGATCCGTAAAGATCAGCAAGGGCCATAGCCACTTCTGTGTACCGGACCGTATCGAGCCAGAGGTAGCGAAAGAATTTTCCAGAATGGCGCGGGCGGGCTGGTTTGAAGGCTACTCTCGTGATTCGCTCGTGGTTTCCGTTGCTCAATCGTATGGAACATTGAATGTCGCTCATCCCTTCCGTGAAGGTAATGGTCGGGCCCAACGTGTTCTGTTTGAATGGCTAGTCGTGAACGCTGGTTTCGAGATTACCTGGGGACGGGTTGGCCAGGAGCAGTGGGTAGCGGCGAATATCGAGTCTTTTCAAGGCAATGACCAGGCTTTGGAGCTCGTCTTCAATCAATGTATCGGCGCTCCGATCAGGGAAGCCAACGATCCATCTTGATACTTGTTTTCTGATTCTGTGGGTGCTTCAGCGATTGCAAGCTGGCGTTGACATTCATTGGGGGCCGACCTCGTGTGTCGATACCCGCTCTCAAGCACGCCTGCTGGAAATCTCTTACAATGAGATATAACAGAAGGGGAGCAGCCCGATTGCCGTTCGCTATTGGCTGTCATCCGGTTGGATGAGAGGGCAGGGTCGCCGCGCTGTGTTGCAACGCCTATGCCGGCTCCCCCAGATAGGCCGTATGGATTGCATGCTGTAATCCTTGTTGAAGGGGTTTGTAATGGGTATTCAGGTCATCAGCCGCGACGGTCAGCCCGAGTACGCCGTGGTTCCCTGGGAGCAGTACCAGGCGCTGCTGCAGGCTGCAGGGCAGGCACCTGCCGAGGCCGCTGCCAGCGAGCCGGCTCCCGCCGCAGCCGTTGCAGCGCTGCCGGCGTTCAGTGAAGTTGCACAGATCCGCCAGGCCAAGGGCATCGCGCCTGAACAACTGGCGCGTAATGTTGGGGTCAGCCCGGCCTACCTGGCCATGATCGAATCAGGCGAACGCCACCCGGATGCCGCCATCCGCCGTGCCCTGGCCTGGCACCTGGGGGTCGCGGGCTGGAGCGAGCCATCATGAGCCAGGTCAGGATCAGCCGTCAGCATTGGGACAACCTGCTGGGCGAGCTTGACCTGGCCCGCCGTCAACGTCACTTGCTGACTTACAGAGCGCTGATCGAGCGCTTGCAATTGCCCAGCCCGGCCATGCAGACACTCACCGCTGCGCTGGAATACCTGGCGGTGCTGGACGCGCGTGCCGAGCAACCGCTACGCAGTTCGTTGGTCATCAGCCAGGGCGCCAGCCGCTTGCCGCGTACCGGCTTTTTCGAATGCGTAGAGCGCCTGGGGCGCTTCTCCGGCCCGATCGACGGTATGGAGGCCGCGTCGTGGCATGCTTCCGAAGTGGTGCGGGTGTTCGAATACAGCTACCCCGAAAGCGCCTGATCGCCAGCTGCACCGGGTTTTAGCCAAGCAGGCACGAAATGAAAGGGCCGGGCATTTGCATGCCCGGCCCTTGTTATGTCGCGACAGCCAGCGGCCTTACTTCTTGGCCACTTTGCTGCTGGCGCTGAGGTAGTCGATCAGGATGCGACCGGTTTCCGCCAGGTAGGCGTCGTCTTCCGGCTTGGTGTTTTCATCCTCGGCCGGCAGCGCGTCTTCGTCCTCTTTCTTCAGCTCTTTGAGCGGTTCTTCACCCTTGGCCTTGCGGCGGGTGTTTTCCAGCGCCAGTTGTTTCGCCTCGATCTCGTCGTGGCGGGCACGGCGGTCCTGCTCGTTGAGGCTGACGGTTTTCTCGTTCATCAGCTTCTGGGTCAGGGCCAGGCGGTCGCGGATGTAGGTGAACTCGGCATCCTTGTCGCTACGTGCCTCATGCTGAGCCTTGAGCTGCGCCAGGAACGGTTTGAACGGGTCGGCAGCGGGCTTGACCACCGGGCGAATGGTGTCCCAAGGCATGGCCTCGGGCAGGGCGCTTTCGCCAATTTCCTTGGTGTCGATGATCGATGGGTAGTCGATGTCCGGCAGTACGCCCTGATGCTGGGTGCTCTGCCCGGATACCCGGTAGAACTTCGCCAGTGTGAGCTTCAGCTCGCCATGGTTGAGCGGCTGGATGGTCTGCACGGTGCCCTTGCCGAATGTCTGGCCGCCAATGATCAACGCGCGGTGGTAGTCCTGCATGGCACCGGCGAAAATCTCCGAGGCCGATGCCGACAGGCGGTTGACCAGCAGCACCAGCGGCCCTTTGTAGAAGGCACCCGGGTTTTCGTCTTCCAGCACGTCGACCCGGCCATCGCTGTTGCGCACCAGCACCGTCGGGCCTTTCTCGATGAACAGGCTGGTCAGTTCGGTGGCTTCCTGCAACGAGCCGCCGCCGTTGTTGCGCAGGTCGATGACCACGCCGTCGACTTTCTCTTTCTGCAGCTCGGTGAGCAGTTTCTTCACGTCACGCGTGGTGCTCTTGTACTCCGGGTCGCCGGCGCGGTAGGCCTTGAAGTCCAGGTAGAAGGCCGGGATCTCGATGATGCCCAGCTTGTAGTCACGCCCGTCCTGCTTGAGCTTGAGCACCGACTTCTTTGCCGCCTGCTCTTCCAGCTTCACCGCTTCGCGGGTGATCGACACGATCTTGCTGGTCTGGTCGCTCGGTGCGTTGCTGGCCGGGATGACTTCCAGGCGCACCACCGAGCCTTTCGGGCCGCGGATCAGCTTGACCACTTCATCCAGGCGCCAGCCGACCACGTCGACCATTTCCTTGTTGCCCTGGGCGACACCGATGATCTTGTCTGCCGGTGCCACCTGCTTGGTCTTGGCTGCCGGGCCGGCCGGCACCAGGCGCACGATCTTGACCTGGTCGTTGTCGCTTTGCAGCACTGCGCCGATACCTTCCAGCGACAGGCTCATGTTGATGTCGAAGTTTTCCGCGTTGTCTGGCGACAGGTAGTTGGTGTGCGGATCGTAGGACTGGGCGAAGGTGTTGATGTAGGCCTGGAAGATATCTTCGGCACGGGTCTGGTCCAGGCGCGCCAGCTGGTTCTTGTAGCGCTTGGTCAGGGTTTCCTGGATCTGCTTGGGCTCCTTGCCGGCGATCTTCTGGCGCAGCACTTCGTCTTTCACGCGTTTGCGCCACAGGTCGTCAAGCGCGGCCTGGTCCTTCAGCCATGGCGCGTCCTTGCGGTCGATCAGCAAGGTTTCCTTGGTGGTGAAGTCCATTTTGTCCACGCCCTTGTTCAGCTCGGCCAGGGCGAAGTCCAGGCGTTGCTTGACGCGGTCGAGGTAGCGCTTGTAGATGGTGAAGCCCGGGTCGAGGTTGCCGCTTTTGAGGAAATCGTCGAATTGCGTTTTCCACTTGTCGAATTCGGCGATATCGGCCGCGGTGAAGTAGCTGCGCGCCGGGTCCAGCAGCTTGATGTAGCTGTCATAGATGATGACCGAACGGGCGTCATCCAGTGGCGGCTTGCTGTAATGGTGGCGCTTGAGCAACTCCACCACATTGAGGCTGGCGACGATCTCGTCGCGGTCGGGTTGCAGGCTGTCCCATTTATTGGCGGCCGCTGCATTGCCGCCGAGCGCGAGGCTGCCCAGGCCGATCATCATGGCCAGGGCGGTGCTTGGGAGGAAATGCTTCATGCTGATTCGACGTGGGGGCAATTGATCACGCATAGTAGGCCGTCTTTTCCGTTCGCCGGTTCCAGAAGAGCCGGGCGCATACTGCAAAAAGCCTGGGCACAACGATCCCAGGCTCGGTCATATGATTCAACTATGGAGGCACTGTGAAGGCATTGCAAGGCGTTGACGGACATGTGACCTGGGTCGAGGCCGAACGCCCGACCTGTGACGCGGGCCAAGTGCGCATCCGCGTGGCTGCGGCGGGGTTGAACCGCGCCGATTTGCTGCAGATGAAAGGTTTGTACCCACCGCCGCCAGGTGCCAGCCCGTACATGGGGCTGGAGTGCTCCGGGGTAGTCGAAGAAGTGGGCGCTGGCGCAGCCTGGCGCGTGGGTGATCGGGTCTGCGCGCTGCTGGCCAGCGGTGCCATGGCCGAGGAAGTGGTGGTCGACGCCCGCCACGTACTGCCGGTGCCCGAAGGCCTTAGCCTGCATGAAGCCGCTGCACTGCCAGAGGTGTACGCCACTGCCTGGCTGAACATCTTCCAGCTTGGTGCGCTGAAGGCAGGCGAGAAGGTCCTGGTGCACGCCGGTGCCAGCGGCGTCGGCTCGGCGGCCATTCAGCTGTGCAAGGCGTTTGGCAGCCCGGTCTGGGTCAGCGTCGGCTCGGCGGACCGCCTGGCCTATTGCCAGGCCTTGGGCGCAGCAGGTGGCGTGGTGCGTAACCAGAACCTCGACGCGCTGGAAGGGCTGGGCCCGTTCGACGTGATTCTCGACCCGGTGGGGGCCAGCTATGGTGAGCTCAACCTCAAACTGCTGGCCCGTGACGGGCGCTGGGTGATCATCGGCCTGATGGGCGGCCGCACGTTCGAGCTGGACCTGGCTCAGGTACTGGGCAAGCGCCTGGGGATCACCGGTTCTACCCTGCGCAACCGTGATGACAGCTTCAAGGCCGAGTTGCTGCGCGAGTTGCAGCAGCAGGTGTGGCCGCTGTTCAGCGAAGGGCGCCTGTCGCCGCAACTGGTCGATACCTACCCTGTGGAGTTTGCCCAGGCGGCGTATGCCGAGCTGGAGACCAACCAGGTGTCGGGCAAGTTGGTGATGGTGATCGACCCGAGCCTGGCTTGAGGTTGCCGGGGCTGCTGAGCAGCCCATCGCGACACAAGGCCGCTCCTACAGGAGCTTGCATTTGCCTGTAGGCGCGGCCTTGTGTCGCGAAGCGCCCCCATGGTCCTCAAGTCCAACTCAAAACAGGCCAGCCGTTCTTCTCGGCGTGCTCGCGCAACACCCCATCCGGGTTCACCGCATACGGGTGATCCACCTTCAACAACAACGGCAGGTCATTCCTCGAATCGGAATAGAAGCTCGCCCCCTCCAGGTTCTCCTGCTCCTGGTCCAGCCACTCCAGCAGCCGGGTAATCTTGCCTTCGCGGTAGGTCAGTACCCCATGGGTGTTGCCGGTATACACCCCGTTCACCGCCTCCAGCTCGATCGCCAGGTATTCGTCCACGCCCAGGCGCGCCGCAATCGGCCCCACCAGGTGCGTGCCCGAAGCGGAAATGATCAGAATGCGATCGCCGCGCTTGCGGTGCTCGGCAATGCAGCGGCAGGCGTCGCCGTAGATGATCGGTTCGATCACCTCTTCAACCCACGGCTCCACCAAATGCTCGACTTCCTCCAGGGTGCGCCCGGCTATCGGCTCCAGGCTGAAGGCCATGTAGTCCTCCATCTGCAGGTGGCCTTTGCCGTACGCTTCCATCAGCTCATGGTCGCGGCGCAGGAATTCCTTGCCATCGACCCAGCCCAACCGGGCCATCTGTTCACTCCACAGCGACGCGCAGTCGCCGTGGATCAGGGTTTCGTCCAGATCGAAAATTGCCAATGCCATCGTGTTGCATCTCCTTAGGCCACTTCGCGTAGCGCCGTGGGGTCGATCGACAGGCTCACCCGTTGCCCGTCTGCATGCAGGTCGGCCGGCGAGCGGTTGAGTACGTCGACCACCAGTTCCACGCCACGCACTTGAACGCGGTAGCGGATCACGTTGCCCAGCAGGCTATGGCTGCGTACCTCGGCGTCGCGCTCACCCGCCAGGCCCAAGGTGATGGATTCCGGGCGGATCGCCAGGCGGCAGGCTATCGGGCGTTGCAGCAGGCGGCTGGCGCTGTCGGCGTCAAGCAGGTTGTAGTTGCCGATAAAGCCTGCGGCAAACAGGTCCACCGGCGCAGTGTAAAGGGTTTCGGCATCGCCGCTTTGCACAATGCGCCCCTGGTTCATCAGGAAGATACGGTCGGACATGGTCAGCGCCTCTTCCTGGTCGTGGGTGACGAAGATGGTCGTCAGCCCCAGTTCGCGCTGGATCGCGCGAATTTGCTCGCGCAGGTGCTTGCGGATACGTGCATCCAGTGCCGACAGCGGCTCGTCGAGCAGCAGCAGGCGTGGCCGGGTGACCAGCGAGCGGGCCAAGGCCACGCGCTGGCACTGGCCGCCCGACAACTGGTGCGGGTAGCGCCCGGCAAAGGTGCCCAGCTCGACCAGGTCCAGTGCCTCGCGCACGCGCCGCTGGCATTCCTCGGCCTTGACCTTCTGCATGCGCAGGCCAAAGGCAACGTTCTGCTCCACGGTCATGTTGGGGAACAGCGCGTAACTCTGGAACACCATGCCGATGCCGCGTTGCTGCGGGCTCAGCGGCACGATGTCGTGGCCGTCCAGCAGGATCTGCCCGCGGTCCACCGGGGTGAGCCCGGCGATGCAACGCAGCAGCGTGGACTTGCCGCACCCGGAGGGGCCGAGCAGGGTGACGAATTCGCCGCGCTCGATGTGGCAGTCGATGTTCTCGAAAACCGGGTTGCCGGCATAGCTCTTGTGCAATTGCTGTACGCTGACGAAGCTCATGTCAGGTCTTGTCCTTGTTCAGGCGGTTGGCAACCCAGGTCAGTACCAGCACGAAGGCGAAGTAGGAAATCACCAGCGCGCTGTTGAAGTGGCCGCTGCTGTTGCGCATGTTGTTCAGGTACACCTGCAGGGTCTCGTAGCGGGTGCCGACCAGCAGGTTGGCGAACACGAACTCCCCGAACAGGAACGAGAACGACAGCAGCAGCGCCACCATCAGGCCCTTGCGCAGGTTTGGCAGCACCACCAGCAGTGCGGCTTGCCAGGTGCTGGCGCCCAGCAGCTGGGCTGCGTCCATCAGGTCGTGCAGGTGAATGGCCTGCAGGTTGTTGGTGATCGCCCGGTACATGAACGGCAGGGCGATGGTGAAGTAGCAGCCGATCAGGATCCACGGCGTGCCGACCATGGCCATCGGCCCGCTGCCGTACAGCTGCAGCAGCCCTACCGACGACACCACCGGCGGTACCGCGAAGGGCAGCAGGATCAGGATGTTCATCAGCCCGTCCAGCCTGGGGAAGTGGTAGTGGACCACGAACAACAAGGGCAGGATCAGCACCACCGACAGCAGCAGCGCCCCCACGCAGACCAGCAGCGACTGGCCGAACGCCGCCAGGAAGCGGGGTTCGCTCCACAGCGCGATGTACCACTTGAACGTCAGGCCGCTGGGCAGCAGGCTGGCCGACCAACTGGTGGCCAGCGAGTAGAGCAGGGTGCCGGCCAGGGGCAACAGCAGAATCAGGAACAGCAGGTACACCACGGCGCGGTGGTACCAGCCGCCGGCACGGGTTTCAGCGCGCATGGTAGCTCCGTTTCAGTAGCCATTGGTGCACCACCGTGACCAGCGTCATCAGCCCTACCAGAACCATTGCCAGCGCGCTGGCCAGGTTGGGGTCGAGGCTGATGTCACCGGCCACCAGGCCAGCGATGCGGATCGGCAGTACGTTGAAGTTGCCAGTGGTCAGCGCGTACACGGTGGCGTACGCGCCAAGGGCATTGGCCAGCAGGATGACGAAGGTGCCCAGCAGGGCCGGGGTCAGCACCGGCAGGCCGATGTGCCGCCAGAACTGCCAGTGGCTGGCGCCCAGCAGTGCTGCCGATTCACGCCAGTCTTCGCGCAGCGCGTCGAATGCCGGGTACAGCAGCAGCACGCCCAGCGGGATCTGGAAGTAGGTGTACACCAGGATCAGGCCGTTTCTGGAATAGATGCTGAAGTCTTCCAGCAGGCCGATCTGCTTCAGCAGCAGGGTCAGTGCGCCGTTGAAACCGAGCAGGATGATGAAGGCAAAGGCCAGCGGCACCCCGGCGAAGTTGCTGGTCATGTTGGCGAAAGCGCTGACGAAGTCGCGCAGCCTCGAGTCTACCTGGCGCAGCGAATAGGCACCGAGGGTCGCGATGACGATACCGAACAGGCTCGACCAGAAGCTGATCTCCAGGCTGCGTTGCAACGCCTGCAGGTAGAACTTCGAGGTGAACACCTTGCTGAAGTTGGCCAGGCCCCAGCCAGCCTCCGATTGCAGGCTGTTGATCGCCACCCAGGCCAGCGGGGCGATCTGGAAGATGACGAAGAACACCGCGAACGGCAGTAGGCACAGCAAGGCCAGGTAGCGGCTGCGGTTCACTTGAGCAACTCCTTGCATACCGTTTTGTCATGCGCCACGCCCAGCAGCTCGCAGATGGTGCCGCATAGCTCGGTCTGCTGTGGCTTGGCGGCCGGGTCAAGGCTGAAGGCTTCGCCAAAGACGAACAGCGGCACTTCGCGTTCCTCGGTGAGCAAGCCATTGTGCGAGCGGTCGTTGTTCATGCCGTGGTCGGCAGTGACCAGTACCTGGTAGCCCTCTTCGAGCCAGCCTGGCAGGTAGTCGGCCAGCAGGATGTCCACGCTGCGCGCGGCATTGCGGTACTGGCTGCTGTCCAGGCCATGATGGTGGCCGACATCATCGATGCTCATGGGGTGCAACAGCAGAAAGTTCGGGGCGTGCCGCCGGCGCAGGTACTCGCCGTCGGCCAGCAGGTGGGAGTCGGGGTAACGGTCGTCCCAATAGAACAGCCCGTGCTGGATCGGCAGCTTCGGGGCGTGGGTGTGGCGGTCGCGCTGCGGGTCGAAAGGCGAGCGATTGTACAGCTCGCTCATCCAGTGGTAGGCCGCTGCCGCCGTGCCCAGGTTGGCCTCGCGCGCGTAGTGGAACACGCTGCGTTGGTTGGACAGGCGGTTGACGCCGTTGTGCACGATACCGCTGTCGATGGGCGCTACGCCGGTGAGGATGCATTCGTACAACGGCCGTGACAGCGATGGCAATTCGCATTCCACGCGGTACAGCGCGGCGCGGTCGGCCTCGACATAGGCGTGCAGGTGGCCCATGGCATGGTGAGCGACCTGGTAGTTGAGGCCGTCGAGCAGGACCAGGATGACGTTGTGTTGCATGGTGGCTCCCAATGAGCTGCAGGCGGTTCTAGCTGAAAGCTGAAAGCTGAAAGTTGCAAGCTACAAGCTGCAAGAAGAAGCCCGCATGGCGCTCACCGGCTTCCACTTGCAGCTTGAAACTTGAAACTTGAAACTTGAAACTTGAAACTTGAAACTTGAAACTTGAAACTTGAAACTTGAAACTTGAAACTTGAAACTTGAAACTTGAAACTTGAAACTTGAAACTTGAAACTTGAAACTTGAAGCTTCTTCATTCCATCTCGATGATCACCTGCTCCTGCCACAATTGCGGCAGCTTCTTCGAGGTCGTTTCCCAGGCTTCGGCATTCTTGATCGGCTGCGCCGCACTGTACTGCTCGTTGGGCAGCAGTTTGGCCTGCACGTCTTCCGGCAACTTCATGTGCTCGGCCCGGATCGGCCGGGCGTGCCCCTTGGCCAGGTTGATCTGCCCGGCGTCGCTGAAGATGTATTCACGGGTCAGCTTGGCAGCGTTGGGGTGCTTGGCGTATTTGTTGATCACCGTGGTGTAGCCGGAAATCACCGAGCCGTCGGCCGGGATCAGCACTTCAAAACGCTTGGGGTCGATCTGCTCGCGGTAGCTCAGGCCGTTGAAGTCCCATACCACGCCCACTTCAACTTCACCCTTTTCAAGGGTCTGGATGGTCGGGTTCGCCAGGGACAGGCGCTTCTGCTGCGCCAGCTTGGTGAACAGTTGCAGGCCGGGTTCGATGTTGCTTTCACTGCCTTTGTAGGCAATGGCTGCCGCCAACACGCCATTGGCCGCCTGGGCAGCGGTGCCGACGTCACCGATGGCGACTTTATACTTGCCCTTCTCCAGGTCATGCCAGGTGGTTGGGCGATCGCCTTCCTTGACCAAATCCTTGTTGATGATGAAGGCGATGGTGCCGGTATAGGCCAGTGCCCAGTGGCCATCTTCATCCTTGGCCCACGTCGGCACCTGGTCCCAGGTGCTGGGCTTGTACGGTTGGCTGACACCCTTGGCCACTGCAATCGGGCCGAAGGCGGCGCCCACGTCACCGATATCGGCGCTGGCGTTGTCTTTCTCGGCCTCGAACTTGGCCAGCTCCTGCGCCGAACTCATGTCGGTGTCGCTGTGCTTGAGGCCATATTTGCTGGCCAGGTCTTCCCAGGTGCCTTTCCAGTTGGCCCAGGCATCGGGCATGCCCACGCTGTTGATGGTGCCTTCCTTGCGGGCGGCGTCTTCCAGGGCCTTGAGGTCAGGGCCGGCGGCCAGCGCCGAGGTGCACAGGGTAATGGCCGAACCGAGCAGTGACGCCATGAACAACTTTTTCATCCGAAGCTCCTTGGTATGGGTGCCTGTAGCGATCGTTGTTAGGAGTGAGGGGTGTTCTGGACCGTTGGTCTAGGTCAGCAAACCTTGAGCCAAGGTAGGCCGCTTGCGTGACAATTTGATGTAGGGAAACACCGGCAACGGCCCTGCGACTAAAGCGTAGACCACGGAATTCAACCGGTCGGGCGGCCTTGGCGCGTTTCTGGCAAGGGTCGCGGCAGGCGCTTGTCACAGGATATTCATCAGCCCTGCCTAGGCTGCACTAATCTTCACAGGCCCCTTTGTGGGGCTGGACTAGTCCAGATAGGTAACCTTTTGATGCAGTCGACGCCCCCGCGTGCGGTAACAGCCATCTGCCATGCCCTGCAGGAGCAGATCGAGCACGGCTTGCTGGAGCCGGGCGGCAAGTTGCCGGCCGAGCGCCGGCTGAGCGAGCTGTTCGGCACCACGCGCATTACCCTGCGTGAAGCGCTGGTGCAGCTGGAAGCCCAGGGCCTGATCTACCGCGAAGAGCGGCGCGGCTGGTTTGTGGCGCCGCAGCGCCTGACCTACGACCTGATCGAACGCAGCCACTTCCATGCCATGGTGCGCGCCCAGGGGCGCGTGGCCAGCACCGAGCTGCTGTCGGCGCGGCTGCAGCCAGCCCCGGCGGCCATCTGCGCGCGCCTGCAGTTGCCAGCGTTGTCCAGTGTGGTGCGCATCTGCCGGTTGCGGCGCATTGATGGGCGGGCAGTGTTGTATGCCGAGCACTACCTCGACCCCCGGTATTTTCCGGACATCCTCGAGCACGACCTGGCGCAGTCGCTGACCGAGATTTATGGGCGGGTGTATGGCATCGAGTATGGGCAGGTGTGTTTCGAGATCCTGCCCACGGCATTGCCGGTCGAAGCGGCGGGGGCGTTGAAAGTATCGGCGGGGAGCCCGGGTCTGCACATTACCCGGGTCAACAGCGACCAGTATGGGCACCTGATCGACTGTGACCTGGAGTATTGGCGGCATGATGCCATTCGTATTCGTGCCCAAGCGGGCTAGGGTGTTGGCTGCTTCGCGGGCTTGCCCGCTCCTACAGGTACTGCACAGGCCTTGAACACTATGATTACCCTGTGGGAGCGGGCAAGCCCGCGAAGAGGCGCTAACTGGAGGAACCGGTTTCCGCCATCCCGCCACCCCCAGCGGTCACCACCTGCACCGACAACCGTGGCGTCGCCAGATCCAGCCCGGCCTCGTCCAGCTGCCGCTTCAGCGCCAGGTTGAACGCCCGCGACACTTCCCACTGCTTGATCGGCGCGGTCTTGAACCGTGCCCGCAACACCGCCGAACCCGACTCGAAGCTTTCCACCCCCTGCAGCTCCAGCGGCGACCAGATATTGCGGCGCATCAGTGGGTCGTTGCGCAGTTTTTGCCCGACTTCGCGAATCAGCGTGATGGCCTGGTCGATGTTCATGCTGTGCGGGATCGCCACCCGGAAGATCGCGTAGCCGAACTCCCGCGAGTAGTTCTTGATGCTCTTGATTTCGCTGAACGGAATAGTGTGCACGATGCCGTCGATATCGCGCAGGCGCACGGTGCGAATGGTCAGCCCCTCGACGGTGCCCAGGTGGCCGCCGACATCCACGTAGTCGTCGATGGCCAGCGAGTCTTCGATGATGATGAACAGCCCGGTGATCAGGTCGGCCACCAGCGACTGCGCGCCAAAGCCGATGGCCAGGCCGATCACGCCGGCACCGGCCAGCAGCGGGGTGACGTTCATGCCCATGTTGGCCAGGGCCACGATCACGGCAATGATGAAGATGACCACGAACATCACGTTGCGGATCAACGGCATCATGGTTTGCGCGCGGGCATTGGCCAGCCCCCGGCGCGAACGTACCAAGGCATGGTGCACGGCGGTGTCGGCCAGGATCCACACCAGCCAGGCGACGATCAGCGTGCCGGCCAGCCCCAGCAGGCGCACGCTGATGTCGTGACCGTCGCCCTCGGCGAAGGTGATCATCGACAGGCCCCACACGCGCAGGCCCAGCTCGATGAACAGCAGCCAGATGAGGATGTGCACCAGCAGGTAGCCAAAGTTGCGCAGGCGTTCGGCATACACCGCCTGGCGCTTGGCCGCCCGCTTGGGGTTGGCTGCATGCCGCCGCACCAGGCCATTGAGCACCATGCACACCACCACCAGCACCGTGCACATCAGCGACTGGCGCAGCGCGGTGCTGGTGTCACCGGCAGAAACGAAGGTGGCGAACAGTGAAATCGCCACCAGGATCAGTGCGGGAATGAACCAGAAGCTGCCAAGGATCTCGATGGTGTCGCTGAGCGTGCGCCGCGTCAGGCGCCGGGACAGCGGCTGGTTGCGGATCAGGTGGGCGATCGGCCGGCGGAAGCGCAGGATGAACAGCCCGGTACACAGGGCGGCAATCACATTGGCCAGGGTTGCCAGCGCATGCGCCAGGTGGGTACCCAATGCCACCAGCAGGCGCGGGTCGCTCATGGCCTCGCCAAAGGCGGCGAAACTGCCGATCAGCCACAGCGGCCGGAACGCCTGGTGCCGCAGGATATGCAGGGCGCGGTGGCGGTGCGGGCCGTCGAGCAGCGAAAAGGCGATGACGCACACCGCCGAGAAGCAGGTGCCCACCACCAGCGCGTAGGCCAGCACCATGGCCAGCGATTTGCCCAGTGACGGCGGCAGCACGAAGCTCAGGTACACGGTGAACACCAGCGCCACCAGCCAGGGGCCCAGCTTGCGCAAGGCAAAGCGCACCAGGTCCCAGGTGCGTGGGTGTTGCGGCAGTTCTTCACTCAGGCCAAACCGCAGGCGTATGCGGTGGCCGACCCAGTTGAAGAAGTAGGCCAGCAGGCTCCACACGGCAATCACCGCGGCAAAGCCGAACAGGATGGCCGGCCACTGGTGCACCGGCACCATCAGCTCGGTCAGCTCGACCTGGGCCTGTTCGATTTCCGCCGCCCAGCGGTGGAACGGGCTGGCATCGCCGCTGAACTGTTTTTCGAAGTCACTCAGCGCACCGCCGATCAGGCCGAGCACACCTTGCTCGACACTGGGCTGAGTTTGCCGGGTGGCATCGCGCAGTTTTTTCAGGTCGGCCAGCAGCTTGGCCCGTTGCTGGTCGTTCTCGAGGTTCTTGATCACCTCGTCCAGCGACTTGCCCAGTGGCTCGGTGGCCTCCGGCTGCGCGGGCGCGCTGCTGCCCAGCAGGCTGGGCAGGCCCGCTGCCTGCACCGGGGTGATGAACAGCAAGAACAGTAGGGACAGGAAACGCAGAAGGGCAGGCACTGGCAAATCTACCTCAGGTCAAACGATTGCCCGAGTGTAGAGGTTTATGTCGGCAGTTTCTCGAGGATCTTCCAGCAGGTCAGGCCAAAGATGCCCAAGGTGCCGATCCACATCATCAGCACACCGATACTGCGTTCGCGCATGCTGAAACCAACGGTCAGCAACAGCAGGAACAGGAAAACCGGCACGAACAGGGACAAAAACGGGGACATGGACAGCAATCCTTTTGCAGTGGGGCCATGTAACAAGCATAGCGGGTGGCAAGCGAAGCGGGATTGACCTTGAGCAGGCCAGGCCCTGTCGCCGGCAAGCCAGCTCCCATAGGTCCCCTGCAGGCCCTGGCATTGTGGGCTACAGGCAACCCCGCCGACCCAGGTATTGTGGGGACCTGTGGGAGCTGGCTTGCCGGCGATAGGGCCAGACCTGCCTACCTCAAGGCAGCTCGCGGCACCGGTAGAACGCTGTCAGCACCTTCACCAGGTGCGCCAGGTCATGGCTACCACACAGCTCGCGAATCGAGTGCATGGCAAAGGTGGGCAAGCCGATATCCACGGTGCGCACACCCAGGTGGCTGGCCGTGATCGGCCCGATGGTCGAGCCACAGCCCATGTCGCTGCGTACCACGAAGCTCTGCACGGGCACTTCTTCGGCCATGCACAGGTGGCGGAAGAACCCAGCGGTTTCGCTGTTGGTGGCGTAACGCTGGTTGCTGTTCACCTTGATCACCGGCCCGGCGTTGAGTTTGGGCCCATGGTTGCCGTCGTGCTTGTCGGCATAGTTGGGGTGCACGCCGTGGGCGTTGTCGGCCGATACCATCAGCGAACGCTGGATGGTGCGCACGTAGGTGTCGCCATCGGGCAGCAGGCGTTGCAGGGTCTGCTCCAGCATCGGGCCATCGGCGCCGCAGGCCGAGCAGCTACCGACCTCTTCATGGTCGGTGCACACCAGCACGCAGGTTTCGTCGCTGTCGGCGGCCAGCAGTGCCTGCAGGCCGGCGTAGCACGACAGCAGGTTATCCAGGCGGGCCGCGGCGATGAAGTCGCCATTCAGGCCGACCAAGGCGGCCTGCTGGGTGTCGTAGAAGCTCAGTTCGTAGTCCAGCACCACGTCGGCGATCAGCTCGTGTTCACGGGCCAGTTGCTCGGTGAGCAGGGCGCGGAAGTCGATGCGTTCGTCACCGGCCACCTGGGCCAGAATCGGCGGCAGTTCGTTCTGCGGGTTGATCGCCCAGCCCTCATTGGCGGTGCGGTTCAGGTGGATGGCCAGGTTGGGGATGATGGCAATGGGCAGTTTGAAGTCGATCAGTTGGCTTTCGACCTTGCCATCACGGCGGTAGGTGACCCGCCCGGCCAGCGACAGGTCGCGGTCGAACCACGGCGCCAGCAGGGCGCCGCCATACACTTCCACACCCAGTTGCAAAAAGCCCTGGCGCTGCAGCTCGGGCTGCGGCTTGACCCGCAGGCAAGGGCTGTCGGTATGCGCGCCGACCATGCGGATACCGTGGTGTAGCGGGTCTTGCTTGCCCAACTTGATGGCGATGATCGATGAATCGTTGCGGGTAACGTAGTAGCGCCCGCCCGGCACCGTGGCCCAGCTATCACGCTCGTCCAGGCGCTGGTAACCGGCTGCCTCCAGGCGTTGGGCCAGGCTGGCGGTGGCATGGAAGGGCGTGGGGGAGGCCTTGAGAAAGTCGATAAGGCCAGAATTCAGTGCATCGCGCATAACTCACTCCAATTCGAGCTTCAAGCTATAAGCTTCAAGCCATAAGCTACAAGCCATAAGCTACAAGCCATAAGCTACAAGTCGTAAGCTACAAGCTTCAAGCAAAGGCAGTCCGCGGAGCAAGCTTCCACGCGATCTGTCTTTGCTTTTTCTTGCAGCTTGAAGCTTGAAGCTTGCAGCTTAAAAAGGTGCAGGGCACTCGAACTTCAGCCGTTGCCCGGAAACCGGGTGGGTGAAGCTCAGCATCGAGGCGTGCAGGCACAACCGCTCATGCGCCGCCAATGCCTGCGGGTTGGCATACAGGCGATCGCCCAGCAACGGGTGCCCGATCGACAGCATGTGCACGCGCAACTGGTGTGAACGCCCGGTGATCGGGGTCAGCTCCACCCGGCAGTGGTCGCCACAGCGCTCGACGATGCGCCAGAAGGTCAGGGCATGCTTGCCTTGCTCATGGTCCACCACGTGGCGGGGCTTGGTCGGCGGGTCGTAGCGCAGCGGCAGGTCGATGCTGCCGCTGTCCAGCGCCGGCTGGCCCCAGCACAACGCGGTGTAGGCTTTTTCGGTTTCACGGTCGTGGAACTGGCGCGACAGCTCGCGGTGGCTGTCGGCATCGCGGGCCAGCAGGATGATGCCCGACGTTTCCCAGTCCAGGCGGTGCACGATCAGGGCGTCGGGGTAGCCGTTTTCCTGCAGGCGGGTGATCAGGCAGTCCTTGTTGTCGTCGGCGCGGCCAGGCACCGACAGCAGCAGCGTCGGCTTGTTGATCACCAGGATGGCGGCGTCTTCGTGCAGGATCTGGATGTTCGACAGCGGCATTGCTCGGTCTCGGTTATATCAGGGGAAAACAGCGGGGCCGCTTTGCGGCCCTTTCGCGACACAAGGCCGCTCCCACAGGGGGGTGCATAACCCTTGTGGGAGCGGCCTTGTGTCGCGAAAGGGCTGCAACGCAGCCCCGGCTTTTTTGCCGAATCAACGATCCGGCAAGGTAATGTTCAGCTCCAGAATCGAGCAGCTGCCCTGGTTCTCCAGCTCGATATGCACGTCGTCATTGCCGATGTTCACATACTTGCGGATCACTTCCAGCAGTTCTTTCTGCAGCTCCGGCAGGTAGTCCGGCTCGCTGCGCTGGCCGCGCTCGTGCGCCACGATGATCTGTAGACGCTCTTTCGCCACCGACGCGCTGGTCTGTTTCTGTCTGCCACGAAAGAAGTCAAAAAGGTTCATGGTTTATTTGCTCCCGAAAATGCGCTCGAAGAATCCTTTCTTCTGTACATCGATGAAGCGCATTGGCTTCTCTTTGCCCAACAGGCGGTCGACTGCATCGCTGTAGGCCTGGCCAGCGTCGCTCTGGTCATCGAGGATGACCGGGATACCCTGGTTGGAAGCCTTGAGCACAGCCTGAGACTCCGGGATGACGCCTTTGAGTTTGATCGACAGGATTTCTTCGACGTCGGCCACGCTGAGCATTTCGCCCTTCACCACGCGCTCGGGATGGTAGCGGGTGATCAGCAGGTGCTCCTTGATCGGCTCTTCGCCGTTCTCGGAACGGCGCGATTTGCTCGACAGGATACCCAGCATGCGGTCCGAGTCACGTACCGACGACACTTCAGGGTTGGTCACGACAATCGCTTCGTCGGCGAAATACATCGCCAGGTGCGCGCCTTTCTCGATACCGGCCGGCGAGTCGCAGATCACGTACTCGAAGTCCTTTTTCAGGTCCATCAGTACCTTTTCCACGCCTTCCTGGGTCAGCGCGTCCTTGTCACGGGTCTGGCTGGCGGCCAGCACGTACAGGTTCTCGAGGCGCTTGTCCTTGATCAGGGCCTGCTGCAGGTTGGCTTCGCCGTTGACCACGTTGACGAAGTCGTACACCACGCGGCGTTCGCAGCCCATGATCAGGTCGAGGTTACGCAGGCCCACGTCGAAGTCGACGATGACGGTCTTGTGGCCGCGCAGTGCGAGGCCGGTACCAATGGCGGCGCTGGTGGTGGTCTTGCCCACACCCCCCTTGCCGGAAGTAACCACGAGAATCTTGGCCAAGGTGTTTCACCCCTAAAATAGTCGGGACACTTGTCCCTGCAAAAAACTGAAATAGCTTTAATAGCTCAAATAAAAGGCAACTGTAAAAAAAGTTGCACTAAAAATGCTGGCAAGTATCCGTTAAAGACGGGTGATGTTCAACACGTCACCAGACAGGCTGACTTGCACGCCGGTGCCCCACAGCGGGTCGCGGCGCAGGTCTTCGCAGACCTTGTACTGGCCAGCGATGGAGACCATTTCGGCGGTCATCTGCTGGCAGAAGATACGTGCCTTGGTATTGCCTTTGATGCCGGCCAGGGCGCGGCCGCGCATGGCGCCGTACACATGGATGTTGCCATCGGCCAGAAGTTCCGCACCCGGGCTGACCGAAGCCGTGACTATCAGATCGCCACCTTGGGCGTAGATCTGCTGGCCACCGCGTACGGGCGAAGTGATGATGCGGGTCGGGCGTACCTCCGGCTCCGGGGCGGGCGGCGGTACTGGGGCGGGGTCTGGTTTTTTTACCGCTTCGGGTTCGGGCTCCAGCGGCCGCTCACGGGCGCCGGACGGCGGCAGCACGGGCAGGTCGATGGCGATGGCGGCGGCGATGTCCTCGATGCGGCTGGCACGAATGGCCAGCGTGCGCAGGCCATGGTGGCGGCAGATCCGCATCAAGCCGGGCAGGTCGATTGCCCCTTCATCGGCAGGCAGCTTGTCCAGCGCCAGCACCAGCGGCGTGTTACTGAAGAAGTTCGGCGCCTGGGCGACTTTGGCCGCCAGCTGGCGGTCCAGGGCTTCAAGGTCATTGCGCGCCAGTTCCAGTACGGTGATGGCAAGCATGCTGCCCTTGAGCTGGAACACGGAAGCGGTGTCGGGTGTGTGGTTTGGGCTCATGGTCTGCATAGACGGCTTGTTGCGGAAAAAGTGCCCTGACTTATAACGAGAACACCGGTTGCCCGCAACATGCGCTGATCCGTTGTAGAATGCGCAGCCTTTGTCTTTCCGGATGCTTCAATGGAACGCCCGCGTTTTCGTCGCTATTACCTTCACCCAAAGTTCTGGGGCCTGTGGCTGGGCCTGGGCCTGCTGTGGCTGGTAGTCCAGTTGCCGTACCGGGTGCTGTTGAAAATCGGTGCCGCGCTGGGCGCGGTGATGTACCACTTTGCCGGCGAGCGCCGGCGCATTGCTGCGCGCAACCTGGAGCTGTGCTTTCCGGAGCTGTCAGTCGACGAACGGCAGCGGTTGCTGAAGGCCAACTTCGCGTCCACCGGCATCGCCTTTTTCGAAATGGCCATGAGCTGGTGGTGGCCCAAGGCGCGGCTGGCACGCTTGGCCCATGTCGAGGGCCTGGAGCACCTGCAAGCCGCGCAGCAGGCGGGGCAGGGGGCCATCCTGATGGCGGTGCACTTCACCACCCTGGAAATCGGCGCGGCGCTGCTGGGCCAGCAGCACACCATCGACGGCATGTACCGCGAGCATGGTAACGCGCTGTTCGATTTCATCCAGCGCAGCGGCCGCGAGCGCCACAACCTAGATTCGCTGGCGGTGGAACGCGAGGATGTGCGTGGCATGCTCAAGCTGCTGCGTTCGGGCCGGGCGATCTGGTACGCGCCGGACCAGGACTACGGCACCAAGCAGAGCCTGTTCGTGCCGTTGTTCGGCATACCCGCCGCAACGGTCACGGCCACCACCAAGTTTGCCCGGCTGGGCAAGGCGCAGGTCATTCCGTTCACCCAGAAACGCCTGGACGATGGCAGCGGCTACCGGCTGGTGATCCACCCACCGCTGGCGGACTTCCCCGGGGAAAGCGAAGAGGCCGATTGCCTGCGCATCAACCAGTGGGTCGAAAGCGTGCTGCGCGAATGCCCCGAGCAGTACCTGTGGGCGCACCGCCGGTTCAAGTCGCGGCCCGAAGGGGCTGAGCGGCTGTATGACAAGAAAAGGCGTTGAACTCTGTGTCGGCGGGAAGCACGCCATGGCCCCACCTGCGGTAACCGGCCTTATCCTGTCTGGCGGTGGCGCCCGCGCCGCCTATCAGGTCGGCGTACTGGCCGGCATCGCCGAGCTGTTGCCGGCCAGCGCAGCCAACCCGTTCCCGGTGATCGTCGGCACTTCGGCAGGGGCCATCAACGCCGTGACCCTGGCCAGCGGTGCCGGCCAGTTCAACAGCGCCGTTCAACGGCTGACGCACTTCTGGCAGAACATTTCCAGCCACCTGGTGATCCGCAGTGACTGGCCTGGGGTGGTGCGCCAGGCCAGCCGGTTTGTCGGCCACAACCTGCTTGGGCTGGGCGGCCAGGCGCCCGTGGCGTTGCTCGACAGCCGCCCGCTGCGCACCTTGCTGGAGGCGCAGCTGAACCTGGATGGCATTGGCCAGGCCTTGGCCGCCGAGCAACTGCGCGCGGTAGCGGTAACCGCCTTCGGTTACGAGTCCGGCCAGGCGGTGACCTTCTACCAGGGCCGAGGCTCGATCGAGGCCTGGTTGCGCCACCGCCGCATCGGCGTGCCCACGCCGCTGGGCATCGACCACCTGCTGGCCAGTGCGGCGATCCCGCTGCTGTTCGCGCCGGTGCAGCTGGGTGACGAGTATTACGGTGACGGTGCGGTGCGGCAGTCGGCGCCGATAAGCCCGGCCCTGCACCTGGGTGCCAGCCGGGTGCTGGTGGTCGGCGTCAGCGGCAACCCGCAGCGGCCTGCGCCACCCTTGCCGCCCCAGCGGGTGTTCAGCGGGCAGCAGCCAAGCCTGGCGCAGATCGGCGGGCACCTGCTCAACAGCACCTTCATCGACAGCCTGGAAGATGACATCGAACTGCTGCAGCGGCTCAACCACCTGGGCCGGCTGTTGCCAGCGCACCTGGACGCACGCCGCCTGGGCCTGGCACCGATCGACGTGCTGGTGGTTGCGCCCAGCCAGCCGCTGGACGAGATTGCCGCGCGCCACCGCCGCGACCTGCCGGCGGCGCTGCGCCTGTTCCTGCGCGGGCCGGGGGCAACCCGTACCAGTGGCGCGGGGGTGTTGAGCTATCTGCTGTTCGAAGCCGGTTATTGCAGTGAGCTGATCGAGTTGGGGCGCCGCGACGCCCTGGCCAAAAAGCGCGAGCTGTGCCAGTTCCTGGGTATCGGATAACGCCTGCGCCGGCCCTTTCGCGGCATTGCACCGCCGCCAAAGGGCCGGGCCGGGTTAGTCGGCTATCTGCAGCTTGCGCGACTGGGTATACACGTAGCGCACTTTTTCATACTCGAACGGCGAGTTGAGCTGGCCATAGCGGAATTTGGTGTTGTAGCGCTTGTCCACCACGCGCAAGGCGAAGATCTCGGGGTGGTCCTTGCTGGCGTCGGCCACGTTGAGGTAGTTGATGCTCTGCTCGCCGGCGTAGTCCACTGCCAGGCCGGTGGTATCGCGCAGGTTCGACGGGCCCAGCAGCGGCAGCATCAGGTACGGCCCTTCGGGTACCCCGTAGAAGCCCAGCGTCTGGCCAAAGTCTTCGCTCTGCCGTGGCAGGCCCATGCTGGTCGCCGGGTCCCACAGCCCGCCTACGCCAATGATGGTGTTGAACATCAGCCGCGCGGTGATCTCGGCCGAGCGCTTGGCCTTGAGCTGCAGCACGCTGTTGAACAGGTTCGGCACATCGCCCAGGTTATTGAAGAAGTTGCTGACCCCGGTGCGGACGAAGCTTGGCGTGACGTACTGGTAGCCGTTCACCAACGGCAGCAGCACCCACTGGTCGAGGCGGTAGTTGAAGTGGTAGATGCGCCGGTTGACCGACTCCAGCGGGTCGTACACGTTCAGCGCCTCCAACGTGGAGCGCTCGAACTCGCGCTGGTCCAGGCCGGGGTTGAATTTCAGCTCGCGCAGCGGGTCGAGAAAACCGTCGGACTCGGGCACCAGTGGCGCTGTGCCAACCACCTGCGGGTCGGCCTCGACCACGCTGGCCCGCGGTGCGGTTTCGGCGGCCAGGGTGTGGCCGGCGGCTAGCAGGGCAGTGGCGAAGAGGAGTTTGTTAACCACGGAAGAACTCCAGCATGGCGTCGCTGTTGACGCGGTAGTTGAGGTTGCCGCAATGGCCGCCATGGGGGTAGAGGGTCAGCCGGTCACCAAAGACCTTGCGCAGGAAGCCGATGTCGCCCGGGCCGAGGATGACGTCGTCGGCGTTGTGCATCACCGCGATCTTGTCGCTGCTGTGCAGGTAGTCTGCCAGCGCGTACAAGCTGACCTGGTTGATCAGTTGCAGGATGCTGTTGCCGTCGGTGCGTGCACGCCACATGGGGATTACCTGCTCGGTCATGTAGCAGTCGAAGTCACACTGCAGGGCACGTTTGAAGAACGGCGTGAGGCTGCTGCCTTCGGTGATCGGGTACTTCGGCGGAATGATCAGGCCGCGACGGTTGATCAGGTCGGAGGTAAAGGCAATGTCGGCCGCCGAGAAGCGGAACGAGGTGCCGATCAACATGGCCATCTGTTCGTTGGACAAATGTTGCTTCGACTGCTGGAAGTCGTACAACAGGGCATCGTTGAGGTCGATGTAACCCTTGTCCTGGAAGTAGCGGGTGAGCTTTTGCAGCATCAACTCGTAGAAGGTGGTGCTGCGGTCGATGCCCTTGACCTGGGTTTGCACCAGCTTGTCGAGGTTGTTGATCGAGGTGTACAGGTTGACCGGTGGGTTGAGCAGCAACACGCGCTTGAAGTTGAAGCTGCGGCGGGTTTCGTCCAGGTGGCTGACGAACGCCGCGTCGAGGGCCCCCAGGCTGTAGCCGGTGAGGTAGAACTCGCTGACCGGCAGGCGCGGGTGCTGGGCCCGCACGGCCTGCATGACCCGGTACAGGTCTTCGGCGTCTTCCTGGGTGATGCCGGGGGTGGCAAAGCGCGAGGCGGCGCTTATGAAGTCGTAGCTGGTAGGCGACGACAGCTGCACCACGTGGAAACCGGCCTGATAGAACAGCTTCTTCAGGTATTCGTTGATGGTGCTGGTGTAGGCGGCCCCGGTGCCGGCGATGATGAAGATCAGCGGCGCCGCGTGGTCCTGGCGGGCCAGGCGGTACTTGAGCTTTTTCACCGCCCAGAAGTTGTCGGGCAGGATGAACTCGCGCTCCGGGCGCAGGTTCAGGCTGTAGTCGGACTGGTCGATGTCTTCATCGCTGGGCAGGGTCGGGCGCTGCTCCGGCGGTGTGGTGGCGATGGTGGCCTCGAACGGGTTGGTCAAGGGGTAGCCATAGCTGGCGGCGTCGATATCGCGCGCTGAAGCGGCCACAGCCATGAGCAGGCCACCGAGCAAGGCAGCGAGGCGCAAAGTACGAAGCATGTAATCCCCCAAAAGAACGCAAGGTCAAGCGTATGCAGGCTAGGACCACTGCGGGCTGAACAAAGTTGCCTGGCGTAGTGGCCTTTGGTGTTCTTGTTATCTGCAACATAGCTGCAGGCCGACAATTTTGCCTTATCAGGGGCGATGGGTGATCATCGTTTTCTTCAATAGTGACTGTAGGGAAAACAGGATGTCTCGTGCCTTGCCGGCAGCCATGGTCATGCTGTTCATCGGGCTGTGGCTCGCAGCCAGTTACGCGGTGCGTTACGGGCTGATGGAAGACGGCCAGTGGGTCGGCCTGTGCACGTTACCGGCGGCGTACTGGCAGTGCGAGGTCCGGTCGTTGCTGGGGCTGGGCATTCACCACCAGGTGCTGGCCTGGGGCGGGTTGGGCCTGGCCCTGTTGGCGCAGGTGGTCGCCGGCCGTGCAGGCTGGTGGCTGGCCTTCCTGGCCCTGGTGTTCGCGGTGCCGGCGCTGGTGCTGTATACCGCCAGCATTGCGGTGTTTGCGCTGGTGCTGGCGGGCTTGCGGTTGGTCCGCTCGCAGCAGCGGGCCTGACCAGGCCAACCGCCGCATTAAAGGTGCGCCGCGGCCGCCATCACACCGCGCGCAGCCGCAAGCTGCGCCACAGCGCCACGGTCATTACCACGCTCACCACCGCCCACCCCCAGGCCTGGCGGTTCTGCAGCCCTTCGACAAACAGCTGTGGCGCCACCCCGGCGCCCACGATAAACGCCAGCAATGCCACCTCCGCCCGCGGCGCGCGCACCGGCCACAGCGCGTACACCAGCGCCGGCAACGCCAGCGCTGCAGTGGGGAAGCTGCGGTAGCGCGGGTCGAACACCAGCGCCAGCATGCTCACCGCCGCAGCGAAGCCTGCTGCCAGCAACAGCCAGCCGGCGCGGGCCTGCAACCCGGCGAACAGCCGCTCGCGCCAACCGGCGCGCTGCGCCTGGGCCAACACGGCATGGGCCAGCACCAACAGGTTCAATGCGACCAGCGCCAGCGCCCACACCCATTCCCCGGCGAAGCGCGCATGGGTGCGCACCAGCTCGCCCCACAGGCCCAGGCAACCCGCCCCCAGCGCAGCCAGCAGCGGTAACAGCAACGCCGCCCGCAGGGTGGCGGGGCGCCCGGCCAGCACCAGCATGACCAGCATCAGCGCGGCGCTGCCCAGCAACCACTGCGGCCAGTAGTGCAGGTTGCTCACCGGCCCTTCCAGCACACCCTTGTCCTGCCGGTCGGCATCGTACAACCCCCAGTACCCGCCCACCGCACCTTCGTTGGCACGCTTCCACGGCTGGTCGAAGGCCTCGATCAGGTTGTAGTGCCAGCCATTGGCCTCTGCCATGCTCACAAAACCACGAATGAAGCGCGCTTCATTGACCCGGCTGGGCACTGCCGTCTCGCGCTGGCGACCTTCGCTGGGCCAGCCGGTTTCACCAATCAGGACGTCCTTGGGCGCAAAGCGCGTACCGAACACCCGGCGTACATCGGCGACATGGGCCAAGGCCTGGTCGATGCCCTGGGGGTCGTCCTCCCAGTAGGGCAACAGGTGAATGGTGAGGAAGTCCACCGCCGGTGCCACCTGCGGGTGCTGCAACCAGAATTCCCAGACATCGGCGTAGGTCACCGGCACGTGCACCTGGCTTTTCACCCGGGCGATCAGCGTGGCCAGGTGCGCACCGGTCACCTCCTTGCGCAGCAGGGTTTCGTTGCCGACGATCACTGCGCTGACCACGTCGGGGTTGGCATTGGCGGCGGCGATCAGCAGGTTGATTTCCCGCTCGGTGTCGGCGGCGTGCGCATTGACCCAGGCCCCCAGCATCACCTTCAGGCCGTGCTTGCGCGCCAGCGCCGGTATTGCTTCAAGACCGGTCATGGAATAGGTGCGAATGCACTGAAAGCGTTCGGCCAACAAGGCCAGGTCGGCATCCATACGCTGCGGGCGCAGCCGAAACGGTTGGTCGTAGGGCGACTGGTCCTTGTCGAACGGTGTGTACGAGGCACATTGCAGCTTGTGTGCAGGGCTCGCGGCATCGGGCAGTTGCAGCGGCTTGCCAAGCCCGTACCAGAGCGCTCCCAGCCCCAGCAGGGCAAAAAGGCAGGCAAGCAGGTACAACGGCAGCAGCGCGCGGGCAGAACGGGGCATCAGGCGGTCCATCGTCAGGCACAAAGGGATAGATAGTAGCCCGGCGCCAAAGCTTTGGCATGCAAGGATCGCGCAGGTCGTGGTGGGCATATGGCGCTAATGGCACAGTGCTGTCGCATATGGGGCAGGTACAGGTCGCAGCTGGATCAGGTCGCCCGGGGTTGCAGGCAGATGATGGAATCTCCAAGACCTGACGAGGGGATGCTTTGATGGCGACTTTGAAAAAAATGCGACGTTTCCTGGGCGTGGGCACCGCCTTGGTACTGGGATTGAGCGCAGCACAGGCAATGGCCAAGGAAGTGAGCATTGGCTACGTGGACGGCTGGGCCGACAGCGTGGCAACCACCAACGTGGCGGCCGAAGTAATCAAGCAGAAGCTCGGCTACGATGTGAAGTTGCAGGCCGTTGCCACCGGGATCATGTGGCAGGGTGTGGCGACCGGCAAGCTCGATGCCATGTTGTCGGCCTGGTTGCCGGTGACCCATGGCGAGTACTGGGCCAAGAACAAGGATAACGTGGTCGACTACGGCGCCAACTTCAAAGATGCCAAGATCGGCTTGATCGTGCCTGAGTACGTCAAGGCCACCAGCATCGCCGACCTCAAGACCGACAACAGCTTCAAGCAGAAGATCGTCGGCATCGATGCAGGCTCGGGCGTGATGATCAAGACCGAACAGGCCATCAAGGACTACGACCTGACCGGCTACAAGCTGCAAGCCAGCTCGGGCGCCGCGATGACCGCCGAACTGGGCCGTGCCTACGCCAAGCAGCAGTCGATTGCAGTGACCGGCTGGGTGCCGCACTGGATGTTCGCCAAGTGGAAGCTGAAGTTCCTCGAAGACCCGAAAGGCGTTTATGGCGCGTCGGAAACCGTAAACAGCATCGGCAGCAAAGAACTGGCGACCAAGGCACCGGAAGTGGCCGAGTTCCTGAAGAAATTCAGCTGGCAGTCCAAAGACGAGATTGGCGAAGTGATGCTGGCCATCCAGGAAGGCGCCAAGCCTGAAGCGGCGGCCAAGGATTGGGTGGCCAAGCACCCGGACCGCGTGAAGGAATGGACTGGCAAGTAACGACCTGAAGGGCCGGTTTTGTTGCTTCGCGGGTAAACCCGCTGCCGCAGGGCTATCACAAGGCTGAACCTTGTGGTGGGCCCTATGGCAGCGGGTTTTCCCGCGAATGGCCCGGCACTTTGTTACGCAAACGGTAAAACACCGTTGCATCTAAGACTAAGGTCGTCTGGTTGGCGTCCATCGGCAGCATAAAGTAAGGGTGTGGGTGTTTCCCTACTTGTGCTGCTAGGACAAAAACAATGAACGACAGCATTTACCTCTCGATACAAAACAGCCCTCGCTTCAAGGAGCTGGTCAGCAAACGCGAACGGTTCGCCTGGATTCTCTCGGCGATCATGCTCGGCTTGTACTGCGCTTTCATCCTTCTGATTGCCTACGGTCCTCACATACTGGGCGCCAAGCTCAGCCCTGAGTCGTCGATCACCTGGGGTATCCCCATCGGCGTCGGCCTGATCGTCTCGGCATTCGTCCTTACCGCCATCTACGTGCGCCGCGCCAACGGCGAGTTCGATGAGCTGAACAAGGCCATCCTGAAGGAGGCGCAACAATGATTCGCCACGCCAAAGCCCTGGCCATACTGGCCTGCGGAGCCTTCGCACCCGCCGTGTGGGCCGCCGATGCCCTGACCGGCGAGGTGCAGAAGCAACCGCTGAACGTCTCTGCCATCGCCATGTTCGTGGCGTTCGTCGCCTTCACCCTGGGCATCACCTACTGGGCCTCCAAGCGCAACAAGTCGGCGTCGGACTACTACGCCGCCGGCGGCAAGATCACCGGTTTCCAGAATGGCCTGGCGATTGCCGGCGACTACATGTCGGCAGCCTCGTTCCTGGGCATTTCCGCACTGGTGTTCACCTCTGGCTACGATGGCCTGATCTACTCGATCGGCTTCTTGGTCGGCTGGCCGATCATTCTCTTCCTGATTGCCGAACGCCTGCGCAACCTGGGCAAGTACACCTTCGCCGACGTGGCTTCGTACCGCCTCGGGCAAAAGGAAATCCGCACCCTGTCGGCTTCCGGCTCGCTGGTGGTGGTGGCGTTCTACCTGATCGCGCAGATGGTCGGTGCCGGCAAGCTCATCGAGCTGCTGTTCGGCCTGGACTACCATGTGGCGGTGATCCTGGTGGGTATCCTGATGTGCCTGTACGTGCTGTTCGGCGGCATGCTCGCCACCACCTGGGTACAGATCATCAAGGCCGTGCTGTTGCTGTCCGGTGCCAGCTTCATGGCGCTGATGGTGATGAAACACGTGGGCTTCGATTTCAATACGCTGTTCTCCGAAGCGATCAAGGTGCACGCCAAGGGCGAGGCCATCATGAGCCCGGGCGGCCTGGTCAAAGACCCGATCTCGGCGTTCTCGCTGGGCCTGGCGCTGATGTTCGGTACGGCCGGCCTGCCGCACATCCTGATGCGCTTCTTCACCGTCAGTGACGCCAAGGAAGCCCGCAAGAGCGTGCTGTACGCCACCGGCTTCATCGGCTACTTCTACATCCTCACCTTCATCATCGGCTTTGGCGCCATCCTGCTGGTCAGCACCAATCCTGACTTCAAGGACGCCGCAGGCGCGCTGCTGGGCGGCAACAACATGGCCGCGGTGCACCTGGCCAATGCCGTGGGTGGCAGCGTGTTCCTCGGCTTCATCTCGGCAGTGGCGTTCGCCACCATCCTGGCGGTGGTCGCCGGCCTGACCCTGGCGGGCGCCTCGGCAGTGTCCCACGACCTGTACGCCAGCGTGTGGCGCAAGGGCAAGGCCAACGACAAGGACGAGATCCGCGTGTCGAAGATCACCACCGTCGCCCTCGGCGTACTGGCGATCGGCCTGGGCATCCTGTTCGAGAAGCAGAACATCGCCTTCATGGTCGGCCTGGCGTTCTCCATCGCCGCCAGCTGCAACTTCCCGGTCCTGCTGCTTTCGATGTACTGGAAAAAGCTGACCACCCGTGGCGCCATGATCGGCGGCTGGCTGGGCCTGGTCAGCGCAGTGACGCTGATGATCCTTGGCCCGACCATCTGGGTGCAGATCCTGGGCCATGAAAAGCCGATCTACCCGTACGAGTACCCGGCGCTGTTCTCGATGGCCATTGCCTTCGTCAGCATCTGGTTCTTCTCGGTCACCGACAAGTCCAAGGCCGCAGAAAACGAACGCGCGCTGTTCTTCCCGCAGTTCGTCCGTTCGCAGACTGGCCTGGGGGCTTCGGGTGCCGTGTCGCACTGAGCCCGCCCGCCCATGAAAAAACCGCGCCGAAGCGCGGTTTTTTTATGCCTAGCGTGGCGCCGCTAGATCCTGCCCAGCAGTAACAACACCAGCAGGACCACCAGTACCACGCCGACGATGCCGGACGGGCCGTAGCCCCAGCTGCGCGAGTGTGGGAAGACCGGTAAGCCACCAATCAACAGAAGAATCAGGATGATGATGAGGATCGTGGTCATGTACGTGTCCTTGCGTGGTTGGGGGTCAAGGGCCTCGGGTTGCCGGCCTCTTGTAAGTTCGGACTGTTGGGCAATGTGAAAGATTCCATTTTGTGCCGGTTCATGCCCCCACATTCACTACCCTGATGAACCCTGCCCTTGGCCAGCCCCTTGTTTAGACTCGTTTCATTCCTCAACGAGACAGGGCCAGCCACCATGCACAACCGCATCATGATTACCGGAGCCGGCTCAGGCCTCGGGCGCGAGATTGCCCTGCGTTGGGCACGTGAGGGGTGGCGCCTGGCGCTGGCCGATGTCAACGAGAGCGGCCTGCGTGAAACGCTGGACCTGGCCCGTGCGGCCGGCGGTGAGGGTTTCGTCCAGCGCTGCGACGTGCGCGACTACAGCCAGCTCACAGCCCTGGCCCAGGCCTGTACCGAGCAGTTCGGTGGCATCGACGTGGTGGTCAACAACGCCGGGGTTGCCTCGGGCGGGTTCTTTGCCGAGCTGTCGCTGGAAGACTGGGACTGGCAGATCGCCGTCAACCTGATGGGCGTGGTCAAGGGCTGCAAGGCCTTCCTGCCCCTGCTGGAGCGCAGCAAGGGGCGCATCATCAACGTCGCGTCGATGGCCGCCCTGATGCAGGGGCCGGGCATGAGCAACTACAACGTCGCCAAGGCCGGCGTGCTGGCGCTGTCGGAGAGCCTGCTGGTGGAATTGCGCCAGGTGGAAGTGGCGGTGCATGTGGTGTGCCCGTCGTTCTTCCAGACCAATCTGCTGGACTCGTTCCGCGGCCCGAACCCGGCCATGAAGGCGCAGGTCGGCAAGTTGCTGGAAGGGTCGCCGATCAATGCGGCGGACATTGCCGACTACATCCACCGGCAGGTCGCTGCTGGCGAGTTCCTGATTATGCCGCATGAGGCCGGGCGGCAGGCTTGGGAATTGAAGCGGCAAGCCCCCGAGCGGCTCTACCAGGAAATGGCCGAAATGGCCGTGAAAATGCGTGCCAAAGCGGTTTCGCGATGAAATATCTGTAGGGCGAATTACCAGTAGATGTAGGGCGCTTCTGAATCGCTGCGGAGCTATTGAGTAGCCTGATCCTGACGATGCAGTCTCCGGTTTTACCTTGTGCAGGAGGACCGGAACATGTTGGTGATAGGGCGCGAAGTGGGCGAGGTCATCATGATCGGTGAGAACATCCGCCTCGTGTTGGTCGAAACCCGTGACGGGGTGGTGCGCTTTGGCGTGGACGCCCCACGGGAAGTGCCGGTGCACCGGTCCGAGGTGTACAAGCGCATCAAGGAAGCCAAGAAAGCCGAGGCCGGCTAGTCGAGCAGTTCCCGCGGCACGTCATGCTTGGCCAGCAACTGGCACTGCTGGCTTTCGGGGTCGAAAAGGATGAAGGCCTGGCCCTTGGCCAATGCCTGGCGTACCCGCAGTACCCGTGTTTCGAGCGGGGTATCGTCACCATTGTCGGTACCGTCGCGGGTGACGAAGTCTTCGATCAGGCGGGTGAGTGTTTCGGCTTGCAGGTGCTCGTAGGGGATCAGCATGGGGCGGTGTCTCGGGTTACGGTGGGGGCATGCTACGCGAAACATTGGGGCTTTTGGGGCCGCGTTGCGGCCCATCGCGACACGAGGGCGCACCTCAACGACCGCGAAATTTTTGAGCTGTGGGAGCAACTGTCTTGTATTGCCTGGGCTGGCCTCATCGCCGGCAAGCCAGCTCCCACAAGGATTGCACACGCGCTGCATGTCTTCTGACAAACACCTGTCAGCCCTGATGCGATCCCTGTGGGAGATTCTATGGGTCCTGGCAAGGGTAGCCGGAGCATCTTCAGCGCCTGTGAGATCGAGCGCCGCCCGCGCGGCGCAATCGCGAGCTGCGCTCGCTCCTACGTTTGTTTCGGGCCAGTAACGCCTGTGACAGGCGCGCGCGGCCGCCTTGTTTGTACGGCGCGATATTGAGGCATGCACCAAGGCGTTCGCGCGCGAATCCCACAGGAATAATTGGCCCGAAACAAACGTAGGAGCGAGCGCAGCTCGCGATTGCGCCGCGCGGGCGGCGCTCGCTCTAACAGGCGCTGCATACCTTGTGGCAAACACCTGTCTGCCCTGATGCGATCCCCGTGGGAGCTGGCTTGCCTGCGATGGGCCGCAAAGCGGCCCCAGGGCCTCAGGCCTTGTTACCGACCAGGCTGTCGACCGCCGGCACGCGCGTGTCGCTCTCCATCTGCGCATCGTGTTCCAGCTGGTGGCTGAAGCGCTCCAGCGAGGCATTGGCCGGCTGTGAATCGCTGGCGAATACCGGCGGACTGAGCAGGTACGCCGACAACAACTGGCTCAGGGCCGCCAGGCTGTCGATGTGCGTCCGCTCATAGCCGTGGGTGGCATCGCAGCCGAACGCCACCAGCGCGGTGCGAATGTCGTGCCCGGCCGTTACCGCCGAATGGGCATCACTGAAGTAGTAGCGGAACAGGTCGCGGCGTACCGGCAGGTCGTGGTCGCCGGCCAGTTTCAGCAAGTGCCGCGACAGGTGGTAATCATAGGGCCCCGACGAGTCCTGCATGGCCACGCTCACGGCGTGCTCGCTGGAGGCTTGCCCGGGCGCCACCGGCGCAATGTCGATACCGACGAACTCGCTGACGTCCCAAGGCAGGGCACCCGCTGCGCCCGAGCCGGTTTCCTCGGTAATGGTGAACAGCGGGTGGCAGTCGATCAGCGGTTGCTGGCCGCTCTCCACCACTGCCTTAAGCGCGGTCAGCAGCGCCGCGACACCGGCCTTGTCATCCAGGTGACGGGCGCTGATGTGGCCGCTGTCCGTGAACTCGGGCAGTGGGTCGAAGGCCACGAAGTCACCAATGCTCACCCCCAGCGCCTCGCAATCGGCGCGGGTGGCGCAATAGGCATCCAAGCGGACTTCCACGTGTTCCCAGCTGACCGGCATCTGGTCGATGGCGGTGTTGAAGGCGTGCCCACTGGCCATCAGCGGCAGTACGCTGCCGCGGAACACGCCGGTGTCGGTGAACACGCTGACCCTGCTGCCCTCGGCGAAGCGGCTGGACCAGCAGCCAACCGGCGCCAGGGCTAGCCGGCCGTTGTCCTGCAGTTGGCGCACGCTGGCGCCGATGGTATCGAGGTGCGCGGATACGGCGCGGTCGGGCGAGGTTTGCCGGCCCTTCAAGGTCGCGCGAATGGTGCCGCGACGGGTCAGCTCGAAGGGGATGCCCAGTTCGTCCAGGCGTTCGGCCACGTAGCGCACGATGGTATCGGTGAAACCGGTCGGGCTGGGGATGGCCAGCATCTCCAGCAGCACGCGCTTGAGGTATTCGAGATCGGGTTCGGGGTGTCGCTCGGACATGGTTGAATACTCCTTGCTCCTGTGCCGGCCTTTTCGCGAGTGAACCCGCGAAGAGCCCGGCACTGGTTTACGCCAAAGGCCGGCTATGCGGGAACAGCAGGTCGATGAAACGCTCGGCCGTTGGCTGCGGTTCGTGGTTGGCCAAGCCGGCGCGCTCGTTGGCTTCGATGATCACGTACTCGGGCTGTTCGGCATCACGCACCATGAAGTCCAGCCCGACCACCGGAATTTCCAGCGCCCGTGCAGCGCGCACGGCGGCGTCGGCCAGCACCGGGTGCAGGCGGGCGGTAACGTCTTCCAGGGTGCCGCCGGTGTGCAGGTTGGCGGTGCGCCGCACGGCCAGGCGCTGGCCGGGGGGCAGTACGTCGTCGTAATCCACGCCAGCAGCGCGCAGGGTACGTTCGGTTTCTTCATCCAGCGGGATACGGCTTTCACCCGCCGTAGCGGCCTGGCGACGACGGCTTTGGGCCTCGATCAACTGGCGCACACTGTGCTTGCCGTCACCCAGCACCTGGGCCGGGTGGCGAACGGCCGCTGCCACCACTTCATAGCCGATCACCACGATGCGCAGGTCGAGGCCGGCATGGAAGCTTTCCAGCAACACCCGGCTATCGAACTGGCGGGCATGGGCGACCGCCTGGGTCACGTCGTCGATGCAGGTCAGGTTTACCGCTACGCCCTGGCCTTGTTCGCCGTCAACGGGCTTGACCACCACCGCGCCATGCTCGTCGAGAAAGGCCAGGTTATCGTCGGCATTACCGGCCAATTGTTGCGCCGGCACCTGCAGCCCGGCAGTGCGCAGGGCATGCTGGGTCAGGCGCTTGTCCTGGCACAGGGTCATGGTCACGGCGCTGGTCAGGTCGCTTAGCGACTCACGGCAGCGGATGCGCCGGCCGCCCAGGCTGAGGGTGAACAGCCCGCCGGCGGCGTCATCCACCTGTACCTCGATGCCGCGGCGCAATGCCTCGTCGACGATGATGCGTGCATAGGGGTTGAGGTCGGCCTGTGGGCCGGGGCCGAGGAACAGTTGCTCGTTGATGCCGTTCTTGCGCTTGACGGCGAAGGTGGGCAGGTTGCGAAAGCCAAGCTTCTGGTACAGGCGCTTGGCCTGGCGGTTGTCGTGCAGCACCGAAAGGTCGAGGTAGGCCAGGCCGCGGCTCATGAAGTGCTCGATGAGGTGGCGCACCAGCACTTCACCCACGCCGGGGCGGGTGCAGTGCGGGTCGACTGCCAGGCACCACAGGCTGCTGCCGTTCTCGGGGTCATCGAAAGCCTTGGCATGGTTCAGGCCCATGACGCTGCCGATGACCGCGCCGCTGTCTTCGTCTTCAGCCAGCCAGTAGACCGGGCCGCCCAGGTGCCGAGGGGTGAGCAAGTCGGCATCGACCGGTAGCATGCCGCGCACCTGATACAAGGTGTTGATGGCCTGCCAGTCGGCCGGGTTCTGCGCCCGCCGCACGCGAAAGCCGCGAAATACCCGCTGCGCCGGGCGGTAATCGGTGAACCACAGGCGCAGGGTGTCGGATGGGTCGAGGAACAACTGTTGTGGCGCCTGCGCCAGCACCTGCTGCGGTGCTGCCACATATAGCGCGATATCGCGTTCGCCTGGGCATTCGCCCAACAGGTCGTCGGCCAGGTCGGCCGGGTCGGCATAGGTGTGGCCAATCAGCAGCCGGCCCCAGCCGCAGTGCACGGCACGCGGCTGTTGGTGTGGCTGGCTGCCGTCGCCGGCCAGGCGCGCCTGCAGGCGCTCGTAGGACGGCGCCTGGCCACGCAGCAGGCGCTGACCGTAGGCGATTTCGTGGGGTTTCATCGGTCAGAGTCCTTGTTCGCTCAGCCACAGGTTCAATGCTGCCAGTTGCCATAGCTTGGAACCGCGCAGTGGCGTCAATTGGCCGTGCGGGTTGCTAAGCAGGCGGTCGAGCATGGCTGGGTTGAACAGCCCACGGTCCTGGCTGGGGTCGGTCAGCAGTTCGCGTACCCAACCCAGTGTGGCGCCTTCCAGATGCTTCAGGCCCGGTACCGGGAAGTAGCCCTTCTTGCGGTCGATCACTTCATGCGGGATCACCCGCCGTGCGGCTTGCTTGAGCACCTGTTTACCGCCGTCTGGCAGCTTGAAGCGCGCCGGAACGCGTGCCGACAGCTCTACCAGCCGGTAGTCGAGGAACGGGGTGCGTGCTTCCAGGCCCCAGGCCATGGTCATGTTGTCGACCCGTTTGACGGGGTCGTCGACCAGCATCACGGTGCTGTCCAGGCGCAAGGCCTTGTCCACCGCCTGCGGCGCGCCGGGGCGGGCGAAATGCTCGCGCACGAAATCGCCAGCGGCATCGGTATCCAGCAACCATGGCGCCTGCACGGTATCGCGGTACTCGTCGTGGCTGCGGTCGAAGAAGGCGTTGCGGTACGCCGCGTAGGCATCGTCGGCGCCGTCCACCTGCGGGTACCAGTGGTAGCCGGCGAACAGTTCGTCGGCGCCCTGGCCGCTTTGCACGCCCTTGCAATGCTTGGCCACTTCCCGCGACAGCAGGTAGAAGGCGATGCAGTCGTGGCTGACCATCGGCTCGCTCATGGCGCGGAAGGCGGCAGGCAGCTGGTCGATGATTTCGTGCTCGGCAATGCGCAACTGGTGGTGGCGCGTGCCGTAGTGCCGGGCGATCAGGTCGGAGTACTGGAACTCGTCGCCGCGCTCGCCGCCGGCATCTTCAAAGCCGATGGAGAAGGTCGACAGGTCGTCCACACCAACTTCGCGCAGCAGGCCGACCAGCAGGCTGGAGTCGACACCGCCGGACAGCAGCACGCCCACGTCCACGGCGGCACGCTGGCGGATGGCCACGGCTTCGCGGGTCGCGTCGAGTACGCGGGTGGTCCAGCCTTCCAGGTCCAGCTCACGCTCATCGGCGTTGGGCCCGTATTGCAGTTGCCACCAGGTCTGGCGCTCGATTTCGCCGTGGCGGTCGATACGCATCCAGGTGCCGGCTTCCAGCTTTTGCACGTTCGCCAGCAAGGTGCGCGGTGCCGGCACTACGGCATGGAAGTTGAGGTAGTGGTTGAGCGCCACCGGGTCGAGCATCGGGTCGATGTCGCCGCCCTTGAGCAGCGCTGGCAGGGTCGAGGCAAAACGCAGCCGCTCGCCGTTGCGTGACAGGTACAGCGGCTTTACGCCCAGGCGGTCGCGGGCCAGGAACAGGCGTTGGTTATCGCGTTCCCAGATGGCCAGGGCAAACATGCCGTTGAGTTTCGGCAGTAGCGCCGCACCCCAGGCGTGGTAGCCCTTGAGCAGCACTTCGGTGTCGCCGTCCGACCAGAACTGGTAGCCCAGGGCCTGCAGCTCCTGGCGCAACTCGGGGAAATTGTAGATGGCACCGTTGAACGCCAGGGACAGGCCCAGGGTGTTGTCGACCATGGGCTGCGCCGAGCCGTCGGACAGGTCCATGATTTTCAGGCGGCGGTGGCCGAGGGCTATCGGGCCCTGGCTATGGAAGCCCCAGGCATCCGGGCCGCGTGGGGCCAGGTGATGGGTAATGCGCTCTACCGCCGCCAGGTCGGCTGGGCGTGGCGCTTGGCCGATGGGGGTGAAACGTAACTCTCCTGCTAATCCGCACATACAACGTAGACCCTTTGAGTTTCGGCACTCTTGGCGCTACTGGCTCTTAGCTCGTACCACTTTTGTACCACTTTCCAACATTTTCAGCTTCTCAAGCTCAGCCCAGTCGTTGGGCGAGCTGATCCACTTGGCATAGGTGGAGAGCAGCACCTGCACGCTGTGCCCGAGTTGCGCGGCGATGAATGCCGGGTTCATGCCGGCCATCAGGCACATGGTCGCGTACGTGTGGCGCGTGTCGTACATCCTGCGGCGCTTGATGCCGAGTTTCCGCAGGGTCGCCAGCCAGTAGCGTTTTTGACTCGTCTCGGAGCGAATGAACATCTCCGACCGGTCTCCCGTCCCACTGGGCGCGAACACGTAATCTGAACGAGCCTCGGTGAGCGGTCTGGCTTTTTCGAGCGCATGCATGGCCCGATCGTTCAACAGAACTTTCCTCGAGCGCTTCGTTTTGGTGCGATCCTGGATGACTCCGCGTATCTGGATACGGCACACGTTGGCGGTCCTGGCGCGGCGATCAATCTCGCTCCAGCGCAGAGCCATCACCTCTCCTGGGCGCATGCCGGTGTAGAAACAGAACTCAAAATAGGCGGCGTAAATGGCGGTCATGCCGCTCGTCGTTTCGGTCAGGTGAGCAATGATCGAATCGGCCTCATCCTTGGTGAACGGGTCGACCTCGCGCTTCGGAACCTTCGCGCCGGGAATGGACAGGGCGGGATTTCTGACGATCAGTTCGTCCGCAACTGCCTGCTGGAAGATCGACACGAGGAGCCCCACCACGCCCTTGCGCCGGACAGGGGAGGTCCACTTAATGTCGTTCATGATCTTGCGCAGCTTTACTGAGGTGATCGTGTCGATCGGCATCTCAGCCAGGTAAGGAACCCAGTAGACCTGTAGAGCAGACCTGTAGTTTTTGCGGGTGCCTTCGACGATCTGCAAGCTGTTCAGCCAGTCCTGGGCGTAGTCGAAGAAGATGGGCGCAGTCTGCTCGACGACTGCAACGCTGCGAGTGTTCGGAAACAGCTCGACGTACTTGTCTGGGGTCAAGGCGCCGAGCTTGTCCAGTCCTCTTACTTGAGCACGTAGACTCGCGGCTGCTGCGATCCCTTTCGCGGTCTGAGGGAGGGGGAGCGTCTCGCAGCAACGCTTCTTGTTCCAGGTGAACCGGATTCGGATAGAGCGCCCGACAAGCTCGACTCCGGCCGGCAGGTCCACAGGCTTTCGATCCATTCGTCATATCTCCTTCTGCTGTACATGATCCTGCCGTTGATCTTCATCCACACCCAGCTGGGGATGATGCCTTTCTCGCGCTTGCGTTGAAGCGCCTTCGCTGTGCACCCAACCAACTCGCCCATCCGCTTTTCGGTGACCTTGTCTTGTGCCTGTTCGTCGGGCAGATTCTCTGCTGCTGCCATCGCTACTCCTCCTGATGCGTCAGGTTTTGTTTGTCACGCTGAACTGTCACGTCAGCAGGCCGACGCCGGTCGCGCTGAGCATTCACCGCACGCAGCACCGCACCGACCACCGAACTGATCTTGGCCTTCTGCCGATCGTCCAACTGATCGAAAGGTGTGTCCGCGAAGCTGCTTGCGCGGTGGACCTCGCTGCAAGCCGCCTGGAAGTCGCCGCAGTACAGATGCCCCTCGGCGCTCTTGGCGCGCTGGCGCCAGTAGGCAGCCCGCGCATGCAACGCATCCATCTCCGACAGGAGGGCGAGAACATTTGCCGGATTGGCGCCGGCAATGAAAGCCGCATTGGCCCGGCACTCTTCGTCCGTCTTAACCCGGCAGTTAGCGAATGCCTCCGCGATCATCCCGCTCTTCTCATGTGCAACGTAGGCGTACAGGAGATGGCCGTGCTCATTGATGTACTCACCCTCTGTGACCCACTGGCCACCAGTAGCGGCTTGGGCCAGCGCCCTCAGCTTATCTCGATCTATTTTCATGACATCGCCCACCGACGGTTGAAGTTGGACATGGCCGCATCAGCCAATACTTTCGCCTGATCGTGGCTCAGGCCGCGCGCAAGGCCAGCGGCGTAGCAGCGGCTCCAGTGCTGGCAGCGGAGTTCGTTCATGGTCACGGTCTATCCTCCCAGTCCCAGCTCAGCTTCGGATCAATCGGCGGGTGAGCCTGCAGGGTGTGCAGGTTCAGCAGCGTAAAGTGGCCATCCATCCAGCCGCCGGTGTCGATGTGGTACACGTTGCCCAAGACAGCCGGGCGCCGAACAGGGGTGTGGCCCACCACCACGGCGCGGACGCAGCCAACCCCATGGTGCTGCTCATGGGTGATCCTGCTCCGCGACCACTGAACTGCCTCTTCGACGTTGCGCAGGCCTGGCATATTGCCCTTGGCCCAGTCCTGCAGCATGGTCCAGGTCGGCAGCGGGCAGTCAGCGTGCACGATGCCCACCAACCCCTGCGGCGTCATAACCTCGATGATCAGCGGCAGGTCGGCCAGCAGTTGCACGTAGCAGCCTTGCCCAATTGACGATCTGGCGTAGAGCCAAGCGCCGCCGTTGGCAAGGTGGTCCCCACCTGCACGGCCATCAGGGTCAAGCCGGTAGGCGTCGATGGCCATCTGCTCATGGTTGCCGCGCACCGCATGAAACCATGGCTTGGACAGCCAGGCGTCTACCTGGTCCGACTCAGGCCCACGATCGACCAGGTCGCCCACCGAGAACAGCCGATCAGCGGCAGGATTGAACCCGACCAAGTCCAGGGCGCGTTGCAGTCGGGTGAAGTGGCCGTGGATATCACCAACGGCGAAGTCGCGGCCAGCGGTGTTGATCTGGAAGTGCTTGATCATGTCCGCTCTCCCATCGCCTGCTTCATCAGCAGGTAAGTCTTTGGAGCGCGATTACCCTTGCACCAGTCCAACCCGACTTCATCAAGGAAGCACTTGCAGATCTCGCCCCAGTTGCCGGCCAGCCCTACCCACTGCTCCCCGCGCTGAGCCATCTCGCCCATGCGCGGTTTCCACTCGGGGATCAGCTCAAGCAGCTTGATGCAGCGGTTGAGGTCATCCGGGTCGGCAGGGGCGGCGTAACCATCACGGGCGGGGACGCCAAGCATGTGGTCGTGAATCGCCCGCGATGACATACCTACGTCGCCGTCACGCATCCAGGCAGCGGCCCGCTGCTCGACCGTGGCATCACCGCCAGGCATTGATGTGTCATAGCCAAGCGCGCAGCCAGCAGCCTCAAGCGCCTTGGCGCAAGCCTGTTCGAGCTTCTTCTTGCCCTTGATCTTCCCGTGCATGAAGTCGTTCATGATCGGTGTAATAGCGTCCAGCTGGCGCTGATTAAGCTTGTGACCCTGCAATACAATGCTCATGCCTGACCTCCCGCCAGCGCCGCCAATTCAGCCACCAGCGCATCGGCCCGCCCGTAGAACTTCCCGGCGTCCTCGTTCACGAACCGCTCCAGAACGGTGGCCACTGCCTGCTGATTGGCCAGGCCACGCAAATCGGCGCTGGGCACGGCCGTATCGGTCGACGGAGCGTGGACGAAAGCCTCCTGGCTGATCAGCAAGGTGCGCACCGGCCTGATGCCCTTGCACTTGCTCACCCAGTTCGTATCGGGCACGCACCAGGGCAGCATGTGCAGGCACCAGGCGGTCGCTGCGTTCGACTTTTGGCTGCTGCTCCAGTACTCGCTCAGACTGAATGCCTGGACAGCACCCCTGACTGTATACGACCCGTCGTGACCCCAATCTGGGAACTGCAAGAGATTGCAGCGCAGCACCTGCAGCTCCTCGATCGACGGGATGTGCCAGCCCCAGGTGCCACGGATGTTCATGCCCAGCACCTTGCGGGCGATAGCGCTGCCCTCGGCGGCCATGGCCTGGGTGTTCGCCAAGCCGTCGAAACGCGACGTGGCACCCCGGATGCGTGGGCGTGGGCCTTCCTCCTGCCACCAATGGGCAGCCACTTCGAACTCCCGGCCTGCGTCGATGACTGCGTGCTCAGCACCATCGAAGAAGAGACGGCCGGCGAAGAAGCCGCCGCCCAGGGGCTGGCCGATGGAGGGGAGGGCGGCGGGGTTGATTGATCGGCGCTTGATCATGGCAGTCTCCGGAAATGATCAGCCAGCACCCGGCGCCCATCCAGGCCACAAGCGGCAGACAGGTCGAGCACTTGGCCAAAGGTGGTTTGGCGCTGCTGCAGGGCATCCCACAGCAGCAGAAGCAGGCCGGCCTGGGTCATGGCTGCTGCTCCTGCACTACCTGCTGCTGCATGGCCTGCACGCGCAGTGCGGTGTCGATCTCCTGGTCCAGCTCTTCGCCGGATAGCCAGTTATCGCCACGCACCACCAGCAGGTCTTCATCGGGGTCTTCGATGCGCTCGCGGTCACGCAGCAAGCGGTATCGGCGTGCGTCGGCCACCAGTTTGACGTGCTCGTCGATGCTGAACTCCTTGCAGAATGCCGGCTGGCCTTTCTCCGCCATGTAGCGCATCGCTTCGTTGATGTCGCTGTACTGCAGGTCTCCTTCGACCACAACGTTCCGCAGTGCTACCGACATGAAGTCCAGCACCTGCGCGTCACTCCAAGGCGCATACACGTACGCAGTCCCTTGCGAGCTCGCACCTATCAGGGATTGCTCAAGCTCGGCCTGCAGGTCGCCACCGCTGGCGCCGGCGATCACCGCCAGGCCGCGGCCGATGTACACGTGGGCGCCGAGCTGAGCGAAGGGCAGGATGTGTTCAAGGGTGCCGCCTTCAGGTGCGCGCAGCACCAGGGTGATGCGATCAGGCTGCGTCATGGTTCTTCTCCGGCTGCACCTTCCCCTTGAGCTGCTCAGCTTCTTCTGCCAGCAGCTGGCGCCACTCCGCTTCGGTGCGGTTGGCGTACAGCGGTTCGGGCCGGTGGGGCTCAGGTTGATTTGCCGGCGCCGATTGCTGCAGACCGGCCTGGATGCGCTCGAAGATTTCCTCGCGGTGCACAGCTACGCCTTCCGGCGCTTCGATGCCGAGGCGCACCTGGCTGCCCTTTACGCCCAGCACAGTGACGCTGATGTCATCGTTGATGCGGATGGTTTCGCCTAGGCGGCGGGTGAGGATCAACATGGTCAGAACTCCTTGTGGGGGAGGGCGGCGCTCGCCGCCCTTCCATTCACTGCGTCGTGCGCAGCTCGTTGCGAGGAACCCAGCCGCCTAGCGTCTTCACCAGGCAGCCGACATAGGGCGCAAACTTGGTCTGTCGCTCGGTCTGGTAGCCGTACCACTGGCAGGAACCCCAGTTCACCGCCGCGGTGATTGCCAAGCCGGACAGGGCAAACCCCGCCACGGCGCCCAAGCCGATGTGTTTGCGCTTCACGCCTCGATCCCGAAGTCGGACAGGCGCAGGCCCAGCTCACGGCCGATCTCCGTCAGCACCTTCAGTTCTTCCGGCTCGATCTCGCCATCAGCCTCAGCCACGGTGATCATGTTGACGAACACCTCCTCGGCGTCGGCGGGGTTGTTCTTGATGTCGCGGATCTCGCGCAGGATGTTCAGGCGGCCAACGCGGAAGCCGGCCTGCAGCTGCTCGGTGAAGCGCCCCAGGGTGGCGGTGATCTCGGCGCCGAAGTGCTCGAGGTTTTTGTTGGAGCGAATGAGCTGGTCGATCTTGTCGGTTTCCGACTTCTCGATCTCCCCGTCCGCCGCGGCCACCAAGATGCAGCCACCGACGATGGCCTGCATCAGGTCGCGGTTCTCGACCTTCTTGATTTCTGCCTTGGCGTTGCTGACTTTCTTGCCGAACAATTTGCCGAACATGGGTATTTCCTCTTGGGTTGTTGAAGCTTTTTCCAGGCAAGCCGGTGGCCCGCCGCGTTTGTTGGCTTTCGCAAAAATCAGGTGTGTATCAGGTCAGGCTGGCGGCGTTACGCCACCGCCAAGGCGCACTCAGCGCGCCGGGTTGCTATACGGGTTTCGATCTTCCGCTCACCGCCGTTACCGCCACGTCGAACCCTCAGCATCTGGTCGTCTCCGATCATGCCGTGGATGGCCATGATCAGCGCCAGCGCGGTTGCAGCGGGGCTGATCACGCCACGCTTGAACGCCTCCGCAACCAGGGCGGCACGACGGGTGACACCCCATTTCGTGCCGAGGGCGATCAGTCGCTTCTTGACACCATCCTCGCTGATGCCCAACGTCCGCGCGGCTTCCTTGCCGGAAGCTCCACCAGCGATGGCCAACAGGCATTCCAGCTCGCGAGGAGCAGCGCCATGACCAAGCAAGCCCTGCCAGTTGCCAATGGTGATTGAGGTTGCTGAGGTCATGGTGGCGCTCCTTGCTAATTGGTTATGTGGCAAAGAGTACCAATTGGATAATTTTGGTCAATCTTTTTGGTAAATATTTTTTCCAAAAAAAAGCCCGCTCATCAGCGGGCCCTTTACCGGCAGGGATCAAACCCTGCTTCCACTCCACACAAACACCACCCTTCCTAGGATCTGCACTCGCTCCTCCAAGTCCTCCGGTACTACGATTTCTTTGTACTTTGGGTTGTCGGACACAATCCGTATGCCTGAAACCTCCCGCTGGATTCTCTTTACCAGCAGTGACGTGCTCATGGCTATCAGGTAGACAGCGTCGTAAGAAACCGAATTCACACCCGTATCAATGAGAAGCAGATCACCATGCTTGATTGTGGGCGACATCGATTCGCCCATTCCGGTGATGATTCTGAGGTTCGATATCTCGGTCATGGCTACTGTGCGTCGCAGCCATTCGACCTCAAGGGACATTCTGCTAGCCACCACCTCGGTCTCAGGAGCGAAGCGCCCTGGGCCCATCGAAGCCTCGACATCCATCACTGGGATATCAACATGCCCGCTGTATCTCTCGATCTTTTGGGCCAGGCGAACTGGTATATCCAAGTGAACAGGTGAAATCGAATCTGGGTTGGTCGCCGGGTCCCACGCCCCGCCAGCCTCAAGCTTTGTGAGAGGCATATCAAGGTAGCCAGGATCGACTCCCAGTGATTTCTCAATCTCTCGCGCCATGGTTTCTCCAATGTTCCTTGAGTGGGCGGGATTGTCTGAAAACAGCCTCGAAACGTACGAAGCAGGCTTGCCAATGGCCTCGGCGAGAGAGGACTTGCGTCCGCTGAACATGGTGAGAAGGAGTTTATGAAGGCGATGGCGCCGGATGTCTTTGATTTCCATACCTGAAATGTACCTTTTATTTCCCATGAGGGAAATTACCTTGAATTGGTACATTTTCTGAGTAAGCTAGGACGAAAATGCACCATTAGGTAAATTCAATGAACCTGGCTGACTACCTAGAAACCTTGCCCAGGGGCGGAAAGAAACTACTCGCCTTGCGGCTTGGTGTGACCGCCTCCTATTTGTCTCGCCTCGTCTCAGGTGATCGGTCTGTAACCGCTGAGCGGGCCATCCAAATCGAAGAAGCTACTGACGGGGCTGTTACTCGCTTTGAGCTTCGACCAGACATCCAGTGGGTGATTCCCAAGCGACCCAAGCGTAATGCCAAGTTGCCCACACGGGAAACAAATGTACAGACAGACCCGCGGCAATACAGCCCCACCTACAGGGCTGTTAATCCATCCAGTACTTCGCAGGCCTCCCCATGACGGCCTCGCCAGTCCTGCTTTTGCTGTCCGGCTGACTTTTCTCCGGGCAACAAAAAACCCGCCGTAGGAAGCGGGTTTCTCACGCCACTCTGTAGGAGGAGTGGTTAGTTCGTAACGTCTTTGAATAGGAGACGGCGCTATGGCGCACCCAGAAAATAGCAAAACTCAAAACCCGGCGCAACAACCCAAACCACATTTGGTTGATCTGCGCCATCGCTTCCGCGCCGCCCAAGGCGCTTATGGCATTGCCCGCGTTCTGCTTGAGGACCAGGCTCAGCTTGGCGAAATGCTGTTGTCTCGCGACCGGGAGGATTTGCTCAGTGCTCTCGAGTTCTGCACTCAGGCGCTCTATGCCCATCACGAGTATGCCTATCTAGACGCACTCCCGCATGCCTCAGAGCAAGGCGGTGCCCAATGACAAACTCCGTCGATAAGGTCGAGCTCGACGTGATTTTCACGCACACGTACTACGTGGTGACGATCGCTAAGGAGCCAGGCGCGTTCCGCTTCTCCATGCCCATTATTTGCGACGAGGTCTTGGCGGAAGAGCTTGCCGCCATGCTACGCCTGTCTTTCCCAGGCCAGGAGGTTAAGGCCATCTGGGTTGCTGCAAATCCGCACGAAGACATCGATGAGTGCCGCATCGTCGCCGCGCGCATGGCTGACATGGTCGGCTCCGTTCGTACCGCCGCAGATCCTGGCCATGAGCTGATGTCGCGCCTGGGTTTTTTCGGCAGGTACGAAGGAAGCGCTTCACAAAACCCAAAGTCTACGGTTCGTGGCGCGGGGGGCGGTCAATGAAAACCCTTCAAAACATCGCAAACGATGCCTACGACGACCTGCTGTTGCTCCATGAAAAGCTCGGCGAGTTCAAAACTATGTTCCTGGCTGTGCGTCAATTGCTGTCCGAGCACGACACTGCTGGTCGTTTGGCAGGTATCGGGGCGCAGCAAGCTGAGGAGTGGGCCAGTAACACTGAGGACTGGGCGCGGAAGATGGATGAAAACCTTCGCAGCCTTGAAGCCCAGCAACCCGTCGCGTCACAAAAAACTGCTGTTGCGAAACGTGGCGCAGGAGGTGCGGCATGATGAAGCAAACTGCTCTGGTGCTGGCGCCGGTGTCCGGTGAGATCGTCCACGACGTGACCCTCACCGCAGCTGATATCGCGCGTTTCAACGAAGCGCGCGAATCATTCAAGTTGATCAAAGCCCTGTACTGGGCGCATGTCGTGCCCTCGCTCGGCGGATTCGACAATCCTGTAGCCGGCGAACTTGAGCGCCTGTTTGAGCGCGTCGTCTTCGATACTCGCAATTTCATGTACCCGCACCGTAATGCGGCTGCTTTCCACGAAGCAAAGGACGTGGGAGGTGCTGCATGAACCTGGTCACCATCCACAACACCCAGTTGCCCATCGTCGAATATCGCGGTCAGCGCGTGGTCACCCTGGCGATGATCGATCAGGTACATGGCCGGCCTGAAGGCACTGCCAAGCGCAACTTCACGGAGAACCGCCGGCGGTTTGTTGATGGGCGCCATTGCTTCGAAGTAGGTCGGGACGAAATTCGTACTGACCTTCCTGAGGCAACCTTCAGCCCATACGCACCGAAGGGTGTCCTGATAACCGAGCGTGGCTACCTCATCCTGGTGAAAGCGTTCACCGATGATCTGGCATGGGAGGTTCAGGAGCAGTTGGTGGAGCGGTATTTCAGGCCAGCACCTGCGCCGGCTCCCGCGCTCCCCACCGACTACATCACGGCCTTGGAGCACCTGCTGGCCTCGAAACGTTCGGAGCAGCTGGCGCTCGAGCAGCGTGACCATGCCATCGCCACCAAGGCCGAGATCGGCAGCCGGCGCGAAGCCACGGCCATGGCCACCGCTTCCGCAGCGGTCCGCAAGGTCATGCACCTGGAGAACGAGCTGGGCCGTGGTTGCCAGCACGCCACCGTGACGGCGGTGGAGATGGCCGCCCACCGGAGCTTCGGTGGCCAGGGGTTCCGCCCGCTCAAGAAGTGGTGCGACAGCCACGGGATATCCGCCCCGAAAGTACAAGACCCCCGATTCGGCTGGGTTCGCTCCTGGCCTGCTGCCGCTTGGGCGGCCGTTTACCAAATTGACCTGGCCGAACTGTTCGGCGCTGCTGGAGAACAACCATGCTGAAACTGAACGCTGCGAAAGTCCGCAAGATGGCAGAGATCTGTGCCAAGCCGGATGTTTCTGAAAAGGTGAAGTTCATCCTGATCCAGCACGTAGCTCGCAATGCTGGGCAGCACCGTAAAGAAATTTGGGCTGAGCGCCGGGCTTTCAGCCGTCAAGCCGGCATCTTCGAAGTTGAAATGCCCGGCGCCCCGATGCAGATCGCGGAGCTCAAGCAGCGCGCGAAGGACCATCGACGTGGCGAGCTTGACCAGGTCGATAACTTGCTGGCCGGCATCGGCAGCATGCTTCTGCATGATCGCGGCGAGGCATTCGAGAAGATTGGCCTCTGCACCCTTCTCGATCTCCTTAGCATCAACCCAGTTCACCGGCATGGCTTGGATGTCCGCGATCTCGACCGGGGTCTGGCGGACCTGATCTACGTCGAGCGCCTGGAGAACAGCGCTGACCGTTCCTCTGACCGCTGGGGAGAGGGCGGACCTCTGTTCGAAGCGTGCTTTGCCGCCGTATCCAACTGGCTGAGGACGGCGCCCAAGGAAGACCTGCCTGATCTGTTCGGCCCAGGCTCACCCTTCGCCGACGTCAAGCTCGTTCAGATCGATCCGGTAACGGGTAGCACCGGTCCCTCATCGGAGACCCTTCAATGACCCCGACCCTAAAACCCGACCAGTCGATCCAGCAGCGCGCTGGAGCATTGATCGTGCCGAGTGGATGGCCGTGCTGCGATGTGTTCAAGCTGTTCCCAGAGGGCGCCCGCTGGCAGTTCTACGAGTGGGCAAAACAGCAGCGGGCTTTTCTTGAGAAGCATGGCTGGATTTTTGAGGAGTCGTACGACCAGTACGTGCGCCGCATTTGTGAGGAGCTGGAGTTGTGAGCATCCAATCCATGACCTGGGCGCTCGAGCAGCGCGTGGTCACCGATCCCACGTGCCGGCATGTGCTTCTGTGCCTGGCCAACTACGCCGACAAGAACGGACGTGGGGCGTTTCCATCAGCTTCGAGCCTGTCTGATGACACCGGGCTATCCGAGCGCACCATCCGTTACAAGCTGGACGCCCTGGAGGCCGCTGGGGTTATCCAGCGCGGGAACCAGGCGATAGCTGCTGCGTACATTGATCGCTATGACCGGCGCCCGGTGGTTTACGACATGGTTGAAAATCGGGGTGCACCAGTTGCACCCCGCGATGACGAGGATGCCGAACGGGGTGCAAATGAAGACGCCACGGGGTGCAGCTCACAACAGAACGGGGTGCAAATGAAGACAGAACGGGGTGCACCAGCTGCACCCAATCCGTCATCTATCCGTCAGTTATCCGTCAATAACCCAAAGAAGCGGGCAGGCAAGCCTGCGGGGGAGAAGTCAGCCAAGTTTGATCCTCTGAGCGCGAAGCCTGTGAACGTGTCGGCTGAGACCTGGGCCGACTGGTGCCAGCACCGCAAAGAGATCCGCAAGCCGCTGACCGCAACGAGCTGCAAACAGCAGGCCGAGGATCTGGCCAACCACCCAAACCCCGATGCTGTGATCAAGTTGTCGATCGGCAAGGGGTGGACAGGGCTCTTCCCTGACAGCGCTCTCCCTGCTCGGGCTGGAGAGCAGACCAATGCAAGCGCAGTGCTGCAAGTGCCTGCCCACCACCAGGAGATGTACCCTGATGACTTCATCTAAATTCAGGCCAGCCCCTTTCGAGCAAGCCACCGGCGTTGCTCAATGCGAAGTGCCTGGTCATGGTCAATACGAAGCAAAACAGGTCGAGCAGTTTGATGGCGGGTGGAAGGCAACTGATTGCCCTCGCTGCCGCTGGGAGGCTCTGAACCTCCAATGCGATGCCAGCGTGCGTGACGCTGCGTACGCCGAGAGGGAAGCCGAAGAGCTCAACCGTGACCTGTTCGCCACCGGCATCACGCCGCGCTTCCGGGGCTGCACGTTCGACACCTTCATCACCAACGCCGACTCCGCCAAGGTTCGCGCCCAGTCTATTTGCCGGCGCTACGCCGAGGAGTTTGAAGACCACTACCGGGCTGGGCGCGCACTGATGCTGCTGGGCGAGGTTGGGAACGGTAAAACCCACCTGGCGTGCGCCATCCTTCAGCACGTCGTGCGGGAATACGCAGCCAAGGGCCTGATTGTCACTGCCGAGGCGATCATGCAGGCCGTGACGGACAGCTTCCGCAGCAACGCCGGGCCTTCGAAGTCCGACCTGCTGGCTGAACTGGCTGCAGTCGACCTGCTGGTGATCGATGAGGTCGGCATGCACACGCCGCGTCCAGGCAAGGATTTCATGCCCAGTCTGCTGCATGAGGTGATCGACCGACGTTATCAGCTTGTTCGACCGACGATCCTGATCAGCAACCAGGACCGCGAGCAACTGCCGGCCTTCATTGGGCCGCGGGCCATGGACCGCCTGCGCGAGAACGGCGGCCTACTGGCTCCCTTCACATGGTCGTCAGCGCGTGTTGGAGGGGTTGCATGATCAACCAAGATTATGTGGCTTGCACAAAGGATGTGTCACGGTTGCACAGCCCTGAGTCGGAGCACGCCCTGATCGGCGCCATGATCCACCAGCCAGCGCTCATTGACGACGTGAAGCTTGAGGTCGGGGATTTCTACCAGGCCGACTGCGCGGAGCTGTTTGAGTTGCTGCTGGCGCTCAAAGCGAAGGGGCGGCAGATCGACGTGGTAACCCTGTCAGATGCCAGGCCGACCTTGGCAGACGGCCGTGGCACGCTGGCAGTGGCTGCTCACATCGCTCACAACACGCCGAGCGCAGCAAACTTCGCAGAGTACGCCCGGATCGTGAAGCAGCGGTCTGTGGCCCGCCGGGTGATCGCTGCTGCGCACATCATGTCGGAGCGTCTGAAAGATGGCGACTCGCTGGACGAAGTGCTGGCGCAGGGGCAGCAGGCCTGGATCGCCCTTGAGGCGGAAGGTTTGGATTCCCGCAAGCGGTACCGCTTCGTGGGCGAGATCCTGCCCGAGGCAATCGACGGGATTGACCGCCGGTTCTACCGCGAGGTGGTGCTGGGCTTCGATACCGGGCTGCCATCGCTCGACAAGTTCATTCCCGGCATCTGCGCCGGGCACATGGTCGTCATCGCTGGCGCCCCGGGTAGCGGCAAGACCACCCTGGGCCTGGGTATCGCAGAGCGGGTGGCGTTGGTGGCCAAGTCCACGTCGCTGGTGTTCAGCCTTGAGATGACGGATGTGGAGCTGACAAACCGGTCGCTGGCCTCAGTGGGTAGCGTGCAGTTGAAGCACATCACCGAAGGACATTCGATGGCCGACAGCGACTGGCCAGGCCTGACGGCGGCTGTGAGCAAGCTCGATGGCGCTCCGCTGATCTTCTGTGATGACGCCTCCCTGACGATGCGCGATATCCGTCAGATCTGCCGCACGGTCAAGCGCGAGCATGGCCTGGGCTCCGTCACGCTGGACTACATCGGCCTGGTCAACGGCGAGAGTAAGTCGGCCAGTCGATATGAGCAGGTCACCGACATCAGCAAGTCGATCAAGCGGCTGGCCAAGGAACTGGGAGTGCCCGTGATGGTGCTGGCGCAGTTGAACCGCGGCCCAAACAACCGGGCGAACAAGCGCCCCACGAAGAGCGATCTGCGTGACTCTGGCCAGATCGAGGCCGACGCCGACGTGGTGGTGCTGGTCCACCGAGACAGCGATTCCGAGGAGGGGCAGTCGGGCGTCACTGAACTGATCGTGGACAAGAATCGTCATGGTGAAACCGGCATCTGCCGGGTGCAGCACCAGGGTGCTTATCACCGGTTCGTCGAGCTAGTCGGGTACCAGCCAAGCAACGAAGAAGTCGAAATGGGCAGGACATTTGCCGGCCGCCACCGCACCAAAGGAGCTCAGTATGAAACTTTTTGACCTGTGGCCAGGCCACAAACCACCCGCTCGCACTCCGACCCGGCCCGTCGTATCGGTCACCGTGACCAAGCGCGCTGGTGCCGGGCAGCCTGTTGCCACTGGCAATACCCCGAAACCCGAAGGCGTGCATCAGCGTTTGGTCGGCCCACGCGAGCTGCCAGAGACGCTTGAGGCCTGTGAGGCCCTGCATGAGCAGCTGGTGGCTGACGCTATCCGCCTGGAGCTGTCGCTGGCGCAGGCCGTCGAGCGCGCCATCCAGGGCACGCCATACGACCGAGCCTGGTACAACCGGGCGAAGGCCGCGCTCAAGCACTTGAACCATGACCGCACCCGGCTGCTGTACCGGTGCGGCCAACTGCGCAAGGAGGCCAAGGCGCACGCCCAGCAGAACATGGACCGGGTCATCCTCGATGTGATCAAGGAGTCGCTGCCCGCCGACCAGTTCTTGGGCTATGTGCGAATTGCCGAGGCCCGTGTGGCCCAAGGAGTCGCTCGATGAGCAACGTAACTGCGGCGCTGCCGCGCAAAAGCCTGACCGCCGTTGAGCGCAAGTTCCTCTCAGTCGGAAACCGCATGCTGCTGGACCTACCCAACGGCCGCCTGGCCTCGGCAGCCTTGATGGATATCGTGACTGACTGGCACGCTGCCCGAGCCAACAAGGGGTTCGAAGAGTTCGCGAAGGACTGGATCATCGAGGGCAACGCCAAGAACAAACACGCCCACAAGCTCCTGTGCGAGCTGTTCGGCCTGGATACCGACCCAACGCCCCGGAGGGCTGCATGAAGAAACGAACCTACGCGGACAAGGCGCTGGGCGATACCGAGTACATGCTCGAGCAGTGGGGCTGGTGGCGAATGTGTGAGATGGGAGTGCCACGTTACGTGTCGCCTCTCTACGCACTCATGCGCGACAACGTTCCCAGTGAAGGTGGCATTCGCCAGCATGTGATCACTGACGACCTTGCGCTGATCATCGACGGCGCTGTGGCCAGGCTGACGAAGCGCAATCAGCAGATGGGGGATTTCGTGTGGGCTTACTACGGATCGAAGCACCCAGCCATGCGTGTTGGGAGGGAAGCGGGCATGTCTGAGCGCAAGGCGCGGGAGATCATCAAGGCCGGCGTTGCATGGATCGACTGCGCCCTCGAAGAAATTCGAGAGGCTGCATAAATAGCTCTATGCGGGCGGATAAACACCTGTTTTCATAGCAGCGTGTCCAGCTTGCAACGTTACGCGACACAGACAAACCCCGGCCATCGTGTCGGGGTTTTGTGTTTTTGAGGGGCTTCGATTCAGGTAGCCCTCCAGAAAAAGCATTTTTCTTGTATGAGGGAACGATTTGATAGCGCTATGATTCTGATAGGTTGCTACTCAATAATATGGAAGACCGTGAGTATGAAAAACGTTCTCGCCGTTGTGGCGCTTTCCCTTTTCGCTGCGTCCGCCGGAGCGGCTGAGCTATCCGGAGCGCTTGGCGCGACAGGCCAAGGTGGTCTTACAGCGCGCGTCGGCATTGGCTTTAACTGGGACAAAAGCTGGTTTGAATCCAGTACTGGCCGTCTCACCGGTTATTGGGATGCTGGCTACACCTACTGGGAAGCAGGCGATGCTTCAGGTGGGGCTCACTCGCTGTCCTTTGCGCCAGTTTTCGTTTACGAGTTCGGTAGCGGTAACGTGAAGCCATTCGTTGAGGCTGGCATCGGCCTGGCGGTCTTCTCTGGTACCTCCGCAGGTGACCAGGACTTTGGTTCGGCCTTCAACTTCGAAGACCGCATCGGTGCGGGCTTGAAGATCGGCGAGACGCAGAAGGTTGGCATCCGAGCGATTCACTACTCCAACGCTGGCATTAAGCAGCCCAACGACGGTATCGAGTCGTACTCGCTGTTCTACAGCCACCAGATTTAAAAAAGCACGATCCCTCTTTGCCCGCCCTGTGCGGGCTTTTTTGTGCGGATGACACGCTCAGGCAGCTGGACTAAGTCGGTAGTGGCGTCGATCAAAGCCGTGCGCTCCCTGATCGACTACGCGATGAGAGTCTGGGGTACGTGACCCAGCGATCCAGACCAACAAGCCGGGAAGCGCCGGCCCTCCGCACCCATTCCAAGCCTCGCACCAGCTGGGGCTTTTTCGTATCTGGAGGATGCATGGAAAAGCTACAGCTCGACGTTGAGGTTGAGGGCGCCGCTGACTTCCTGCGCCCTCTGGCTGAAACGCTCAGGTCACTTGAACATTTTCCCGAGCTGCCGCTGCAGGTCCTTCGTGACCTTGTCGCCCACAGCCTTCATGAGCTTCCCGTAAGTCTCGACAGCACCGCATTTGCCGCAGGTGACCTTCGAGTTGTCGTTCGGCCTAGCCGGAACCTCGAACTTGTCACTGCCGCACTTGGCGCACTTGAGGGTTACCTTCATCGTTTTTCGCTCCGTGAAACGTCTTGTGTGGAAGCTCGACAGTAGTACGGGGCCACCTTTCGCATGTCTAGGGCTCGCCATTCAGGTGG
>NZ_QJRK01000022.1:0-38737 GCF_003205245.1 Pseudomonas sp. MB-090624
ACCCACGCCCCCCCCCCCCCGTTCGCAACGATCTCAAACCTAATCGATAAGAAACTAGTTGGTATTGCCTTTGATATCCCACTGATACATAAGCCACGGGCTAATACGCCTCCGCCAAGTAAAAAGCCGTTCCTAGACGGTTGGTTGGGCGCTGACAACGATAGTGGCTATACAAATGTGCCTTTCTATGGGGAGGAATCCATACCTAGGGAAGGCAAATCCCAGCCAAATTTCGTGTTCCCCCGGAAAAAACCAAATCCCGCTCCTAACGCGCAACCAGATCTCGGTACCGGCATAAGTAAATCTGGTATAAGAGACGACTCAAGGCTTGCTGCTACAGGAATGCTCATCTTCGGTGGTGCTATTGGCGCCGTCGGGGGTGCCATTTATTACATATCAAAAAAAATCAGAAATGATTGAGTCCAGTCTTTGCCAGGCTAGTGTAATAGCGGGCAGAAAGGGCCAAGCTGATTTGGACCTTGCGGCGAATTTCAACAACGCGCCTATGGCGACAACATTTTCCGTTTTTTCCACTTACCTGTAGGACGTTTCTGAATTACAGTCACAAGCCGCTTAAGCCATTGCGATGATCTGGGTTGGGCTCTAGTCTCGGGCGGTCGCTGCGAAATCAGCGACCGGCTTTGACAGGCCGCACTCGTCAACCACATGGCTTTTGCCGTTATGGCAGCTGTGCATGGGGCACTCATGTGCGCCGGGTTTTGGTTGACCTACCGGTCTGTCAACCCATGTCCAGCTGCCTCCTTCTTGTTTGACAGCAGACCGGTGGTGGCATCACTTAGAGGTCATCCAGCATGCTTAAGATCGTCCCCGATCCACCCCACACTTACCATTCCCTAGAAGACACACTCATCCAGGCCGCGGAGTACGCCCTGTGCGCGCAAACGGTCGCGCAGCAGGCGGTGCTGCTGCAGCCCAAGTCGCCAGGCTCGGTACTGATCATGGCGACGATGCATGAACTCGAGGCGTTGCGAGCGCTGCTTGAGGCAGCCTTGATCCAGGCCCAGTTGCCTTCTGAGCCGCGGACGTTGCATTAAGTGCTTCAAGCCTTGCGTTGCCTGAGCTGGCCTCTTCGCGGCAAAGCCGCTCCCACAGGGATTTTGCGCTCGGCTTTGCGCCTGTGACGAACCTGACCTGTGGGGGCGGGTTCACCCGCGAAGAGGCCGGAACAGGCGCAGCTAAGTTCAAGGGAATAAACAATGACAACAGAAAACACCAAACCCAATACCACCGTTGGCAAAACCATGTTTTACCAAGGCGAAAACAATACCCACGCGTTGTTCTGCATCGCCCCAGGCATCCCTTGCCAGGATGCACGAGAACAAGCGTCGGAACTGATGGGCTATGTGCGGGATTTGACCATTGACGGCCTGATGGACAACAAACCGCAGTTGCTCTGGGCTTCACATTATCTGAGCGCGTTGGCCAAGGCGCTGATGGATGATGCTGAGTTGGGGATGATGCGCTAAGTGATGGGTTGGCAGGGCTGGCCTCTTCGCGGGCACGCCCGCTCCCAAAGGTTTCGTGTGAGGCTGTAAAACTAGTATTTCTGCCAGTATCAAAATCCCTGCCGCTGTTCACAATGGGTATCAAGCGACCTCCATTCATCCAGCACGGTAGGGACTTGAACAATGAGCAAAGCATCAAACAGTACGCTGTTCTTCTACCAGGGCAACAAGCTCGTCACAGTGAAAGAAGGCGCTCACCATCGCGCAATCTTACGTAATGCGGAACAACCGCTGGCAGAGCTGAGTACAGACGACACCAAAGCCGGCGGCCCGCTGGCAACCGATCAGATGGGCTCGGTGCTTGCCGTGCAAGGCTCAGTCAAGCAGCCATAAAAAAGAGCCCCTCAAGATGAGGGGCTCTTTGTTACATCACGCGATCAAGCAGCGCCCCACATCTTGTGCGGGTCGATCACAAACTTCTTCGGCACCCCGGCATCAAACTCGCCGTACCCTTCCGGCGCCTGGTCCAGGTTGATCACCTGCACGCCCACCACTTCGGCAATGTTGATGCGGTCCCACATGATCGCCTGCATCAGCTGGCGGTTGTATTTCATGGTGGGGGTCTGGCCGGTGTGGAAGCTGTGCGACTTGGCCCAGCCCAGGCCGAAGCGGATGCTCAGCGCGCCGATCTTGGCGGCAGCGTCCACCGCGCCCGGGTCTTCGGTCACGTACAGGCCCGGGATACCGATGTTGCCGGCTACGCGGGTAACCTGCATCAGCGAGTTCAGCACGGTGGCCGGGGCTTCGTGCTTGGCACCTTCATGGCCATGGCCGCGGGCCTCGAAGCCAACGGCGTCAACGGCGCAGTCCACTTCCGGCTCGCCGAGGATATCGACGATCTGCTCGTGCAGCGGGGTGTCCTTGGACAGGTCGACCACTTCAAAGCCCTGCGACTTGGCGTGGGCCAGGCGGGCCGGGTTGAGGTCGCCGACGATGACGCAAGCGGCGCCCAGCAGGCGCGCCGAGGCAGCGGCGGCCAGGCCGACCGGGCCGGCGCCAGCGACATACACGGTGCTGCCTGGGCCTACGCCGGCAGTGACGGCGCCGTGGTAGCCGGTTGGCAGGATGTCGGACAGGCAAGTCAGGTCACGGATCTTCTCCATGGCCTTGTCGCGCTCGGGCAGTTTCAGCAGGTTGAAGTCGGCATAGGGCACCAGCACGTATTCGGCCTGGCCGCCGGTCCAGTCGCCCATGTCGACGTAGCCGTAGGCACCGCCGGCGCGGGCCGGGTTGACGGTGAGGCACACACCGGTGTGCATCTCTTTGCACGAGCGGCAACGGCCGCAGGCAACGTTGAACGGTACCGAAACCAGGTCGCCGATCTGCATGCGCTCGACGTCGCTGCCTTTCTCGACGATTTCACCGGTGATTTCATGGCCCAGAACCAGGCCGACCTGGGCAGTGGTGCGGCCGCGGACCATGTGCTGGTCGGAGCCGCAGATGTTGGTGGAGACCACTTTCAAGATCACGCCATGCTCGATTTTCTTGCCGCGTGGGTCCTGCATTTTCGGGTAGTCGATCTTCTGCACCTCGACCTTGCCGGCGCCGAGATATACCACTCCACGATTGCCAGACATGCTCTTACCTCGCTTGATTTTTATTTATGCAGCGGTGGTTGAACGCGCCGCCATCCTTGGGCGGCATGTGTTTCTGGATGAGGGGAATTGTGGGCCTGATGGGGCCGGGTGCACTGACTGGGAGCGACAGGGAGATGCCATTTAGCGGCAGGTTTGTCGATGGAAGGTATGGGGGCAAACAGAGGTGCTGGCCTGTACCGGCCTCCTCGCGGCTGAAGCCGCGCCTACAGGTAAAGCACAGCCTTCGAGGCCTGTGATATCCCTGTGGGAGCTGGCTTGCCGGCGATCACCGGCGTAGCCGGTGCCATACACCGCGTCGCCTGCTTCGCGGGCTTGCCCGCTTCCACAGGTAGTGCGCTGGCTTTGAGTTCACGCAATACCTGTAGGCCGGTACAGGTTATTACAGAACCACAGTCCGGTTGGCGTTGAGGAACACCCGCCGCTCGATGTGATACCCCACCGCCCGCGCCAGGGTCAGGCATTCGATGTCGCGGCCCTTGGCGATCAGGTCTTCCGGGTAATGGCTGTGGTCCACCACCTCGACGCCCTGGGCAATGATCGGCCCTTCGTCGAGGTCGTTGTTGATGTAGTGCGCCGTGGCACCGACCATCTTCACGCCCTTGTTGTAGGCCTGGTGATAAGGCTTGGCGCCCTTGAACCCGGGCAGCAACGAGTGGTGGATGTTGATCGCCCAGCCATCCAGGCGCCGGCACAGCTCAGGCGACAGCACTTGCATGTAGCGCGCAAGAATCACCAGCTCGGCACCGGTTTCCTCGATGACCTGCAACACCTTGCGCTCTTGCCCAGGCTTGTCCTTGGGGTCGAGGGCAAAGTGGTAGTACGGGATCTTGTGCCAATGCGCCAAGGGTTCGAGGTCGGGGTGGTTGGACACCACCGCGACCACGTCCATGCCCAGTTGGCCAATACGCTGGCGATACAGCAGGTCGTTCAGGCAGTGGTCGGCCTTGGACACCATGATCACCACTTTGGGGCGGTGATTCGGGGCGGTCAGCTCGAACACCATGCCGAACGCTTCGCCGCGCTCGGCAAGGCCGGCGCGAAAGCCGGCTTCATCGAAATCGTCCGGCTGGCGAAACTCCACGCGAATGAAGAAACGCCCCGACTGCCGGTCGTCGAAGGAGTGGTGCTCCGTCACGTAGCAGCGCTGCTCGAAGAGGTAACGCGTCACCACGTCGACGGTGCCGAGCATGCTCGGGCAGTCGGCGGTGAGAATCCAGGTATCCGGTGCCCGACTCATGTTCTGCGCTCCTTAAGCCTCGATGCTCAGGCCGTACTCGGCCGAAGCGTCCTGCAGCCACAGCCACCAGTAGTCGGCGAAGCTGCGGCGAATCACCAGTTCCCAGGTGTCTTCGGCAGTACGGCGGATCACCAGTTGCGACTTGGCGAACACGGTACCGACGGCCTTGCCCACCGGGAAGTTGTTCGGGTGAACATCATAGCTGGTGGACTTCATCAGCACTTCACGTACATGGGGGCCGCGCAGTTCCAGCAGGCTTTGCCCGCCGCTCACATTGACCACCTGGATGTGCTGGCCTTCGAGGGCTGCACGCAGCTTTTGCTCGACCGCCAGTTCCTGGCCGCCAGGCACGATCAGCAGCCACTCATCGGGGCCGACCCATTGCAGCGACGTGTCGCCGTTGGCCACCACGGTCAGGGCTACAGGCAACTCCAGGCCCAGGGCCTTGTGTACACCCGCGGCGAATTCCGGGTCATGGCCATCGCCGCGCAGGGTCAGGTGGCCGAGAAACTTCTTTTCGCGCAGGGTTACGCCTGCGTTCTTGCGGCCTTTGCCAACCAGGCTGGCCAGGTCGGCGTGGTGCAGTGGCGACTGGGCTTTGGCCTCGGCGCCGGGGTTTTGCTGGAAGACGTTGATAGCGCTCATTTCTTACCTGCCTTGAATTCTGGTTCGTCGATGCGACGCAGCGTTTGTGTTGGGGCTACCGGCCCTGTCGCCGGCAAGCCAGCTCCCACAGGGAACTCACCAACCTTCAAAGCTGCATCGATCCTGTGGGAGCTGGCTTGCCGGCGATTGGGCCTGGCCTGCCCCCACAGGGCCCGGAGTCAAACGTTCTGCCGCTCACCCTTCGGATCGAAGAACACCGAAGACACGATTTCCGCCTCGATCACGCTGCCATCCGCCTGCGGCGAGTAGACGCGCTCGCCCATGCGTTTGAGGCCGCCTTTGACCACACCCATGGCGAACGAGTAGCCCAGCGAGTTGGACGCATAGCTGGAGGTCACGTGGCCAACCATGTCCATCGGGATCGGCTGCTTGGGATCGAATACCAGTTGGGCGCCTTCCGGCAGCCACTTGGTCGGGTCGATCGGCTTCAGGCCCACCAGCTGCTTGCGGTTTTCACGCACGCAGTCTTCGCGGTTCATGCCACGCAGGCCGATCCACGAGAACGGCTTGTTGCGGCCCACGCACCAGCTCATGTTCAGGTCGTCCGGGTTCATCGAGCCGTCGGTGTCCTGACCGACGATGATGAAGCCCTTCTCGGCGCGCAGAACGTGCATGGTCTCGGTGCCATACGGGGTCAGGTTGTACTTCTTGCCCGCCTCGATGATCTGTTCCAGCACGCCCATGGCGTAGTTGGCCTGCACGTTCACTTCGTACGACAGCTCACCGGTGAACGAAATACGGAACACCCGGGCCGGTACACCGCCTACGTTGCCTTCCTTCCAGGTCATGAACGGGAAAGCTTCCTTGTCCATGTCGATGTCGGTCAGCTCGCTGAGCAGCTTGCGGCTGTTGGGGCCGGACAGGGTCATGGTGGCCCAGTGGTCGGTGACCGAAGTGAAGTACACCTTCAGCTCTGGCCATTCGGTCTGGTGGTACAGCTCCATCCACTGCAGCACGCGGGCCGCGCCGCCGGTGGTGGTGGTCATGATGAAGTGGTTGTCGCCGACGCAGGCGGTTACGCCATCGTCGAAGACCATGCCGTCTTCCTTGCACATCAGGCCGTAGCGGGCCTTGCCCACGTCGAGCTTGGTCCAGGCGTTGGTGTAGATGCGGTTGAGGAACTCACGGGCATCCGGGCCCTGGATGTCGATCTTGCCCAGGGTGGAGGCGTCCAGCAGGCCCACGCTGTCACGCACGGCCTTGCATTCGCGGGCCACGGCAGCATGGATATCTTCACCGGCCTTGGGGAAGTACCACGGGCGCTTCCACTGGCCGACGTCTTCGAACTCGGCGCCGTTCTTCACGTGCCAGGCATGCAGGGCGGTGAAGCGTACGGGCTCGAACAGGTGACCACAGTGGCGACCCGCTACCGCGCCGAAGGTGACCGGCGTGTAGTTGGGGCGGAACATGGTGGTACCCATTTCCGGAATGGTAATGCCGATGGAACGGGCGGCAATGGCCAGGCCGTTGATGTTGCCCAGCTTGCCCTGGTCGGTACCAAAGCCCAGCGCGGTGTAGCGTTTGACGTGCTCGACCGACTCGAAACCTTCACGGGTGGCCAGTTCGATACCGGCGGCGGTCACGTCGTTCTGCTGGTCGACGAACTGCTTCGGCCCTTTGGTGCCCTTGTCGTGCGGTACCAGGAACAGCGCCACGGTGGCCTCTTCCTTGCGCGCAACGGTTTTCGGCAGGGTGCCAACAGTGGCCTTGAAACCGGCTTCGGTGGCCGCGCGAACGCCGCCTTCGAAACCATCGGCAATCACATCGCCCAGGGCGTAGACGCCGTTGATGCCACCCACGCATTCGCGTTTTTGCGGCGCATCGCCCGGTACGAAACCGAGGATGTCGTCACGCCATACCGGGCGACCGCCCAAGTGCGATGCCAGGTGAACGATCGGGCTGTAACCGCCCGAAGAGGCGATCAGGTCGCACTCGAGGATTTCGCCAGGGCTGGTGACCTTGTGCGCCTGCACATCGATCGCCGCCACACGGGCGCCGGTCACGTGCTTGCTGCCCTTGGCCTCGATCACGGCACTGGAGGTAAGGATACGGATGCCTTTGGCACGCGCTTCTTCAACCAGCGAACCACGCGGGTTGTGGCGGGCATCGGCAATGGCGACCACTTGCAGGCCGGCATCGTGCCAGTCCAGCGCCGCGCGGTAGGCGTGGTCGTTGTTGGTCGACAGCACCAGCTTGCGGCCCGGGGCCACGCCGTAGCGGCGTACGTAGGTGGACACGGCACCGGCCAGCATGTTGCCCGGCACGTCGTTGTTGCCGTACACCAGCGGGCGCTCGTGGGCGCCGGCAGCCAGTACCACGCGCTTGGCGCGCACACGGTGCACGCGGTGGCGTACCTGGCCGATCGGGGCGCGGTCGCCCAGGTGGTCGGTGAGGCGCTCGTGAATGGTCAGGAAGTTATGGTCGTGGTAGCCGTTGACCGTGGCACGTGGCAGCAGGGTCACTTCCGGCAGGCCTTCCAGCTCTTTGACCACGGCGCTGACCCATTCGGCGGCAGGCTTGCCGTCCAGGGTTTCGCGGGTATCGAGCAGGCTGCCGCCGAACTCTTCCTGTTCGTCGGCCAGGATCACCCGGGCACCGCTGCGCGCGGCGGCCAGTGCTGCTGCCAGGCCAGCAGGGCCGGCACCGACGATCAGCACGTCGCAGTGCTGGTTCATGTAGTCGTAGCTGTCCGGGTCGTTCTGCAGCGGTGCACGGCCCAGGCCGGCTGCCTTGCGGATGTACTTCTCGTAAGTCATCCAGAACGATTTTGGGTACATGAAGGTTTTGTAGTAGAAGCCCGGCGGCATCATGCTGCCGCCGACCTTGCCCAGGATGCCCATGACGTCGTTGTTGACGTTCGGCCAGCCGTTGGTGCTGGTGGCGACCAGGCCTGCATACAGCGCCTGCTGGGTGGCACGCACGTTGGGGATCTGGGTGGCTTCGCTGGAGCCGATCTGCAGGATGGCGTTCGGCTCTTCGGTACCGGCGGCGATGATGCCGCGGGGGCGCGAGTACTTGAAGCTGCGGCCAACGATGTCGACGCCGTTGGCCAGCAACGCGGCGGCCAGGCTGTCACCGGCATAACCCTGGTAGGTCTTGCCGTTGAAGGTGAAGTTCAGGACCTTGCTGCGGTCGATACGGCCGCCGCTGGCGAGGCGATAGGTCTGGCTCATACTTTTTCCCCTTGGCCTTTGACGGCGGACGGTGCGCTGGCGGCTTTACCGTTGGCGGTCACTTGCGGCTTTTCGCCAATCTTGTAGGTTTCCAGAATTTCGTAGGTCACGGTGTCGCGGGTGACGTTGAAGTACTGGCGGCAGCCGGCAACGTGGTCCCACAGTTCGTGGTGAATACCGCGTGGGTTGTCACGGTAGAACATGTAGGTACCCCACTCCTCGTCGGAGCAGGCAGCCGGGTCCAGCGGGCGGGCGATGTGCGCCTGGCCAGAGGCGTGGAACTCTTCTTCGGAACGCAGCTCGCCGCAGTGGGGACAGAAAATATGCAACATGACGGTGTCTCCGGTTAGTGGGCGACGGCGGCGGCGCCGTGTTCGTCGATCAGTGCGCCGTTGTAGAAGCGGTCCATGGAGAACGGCGCAGCCAGTGGGTGCATTTCGCCCTTGGCCAGGCTCGCGGCAAAGACGTTGCCCGAACCCGGGGTCGCCTTGAAGCCGCCAGTACCCCAACCGCAGTTGAAGAACATGTTCTTGACCGGGGTCTTGGTGATGATCGGGCAGGCGTCCGGCGAGGTATCGACGATGCCGCCCCACTGGCGGTTCATGCGAACGCGCGACAGGTTGGGGAACATTTCGACGATGGCTTGCAGGGTATGCTCGATCACCGGGTACGAACCGCGTTGGCCGTAACCGACCCAGCCGTCGATACCGGCACCGATCACCAGGTCGCCCTTGTCGGACTGGCTGATGTAGCCGTGCACGGCGTTGGACATGATCACGCTGTCGATGATTGGCTTGATCGGCTCGGACACCAGGGCTTGCAGCGGGTGCGATTCGAGCGGCAGGCGGAAGCCGGCCAGCTTGGCCATGTGCCCCGAGTTACCGGCGGTGACCACGCCGACGCGCTTGGCGCCGATGAAGCCCTTGTTGGTTTCCACGCCGATGACGGCACCGTTTTCCTTGCGGAAACCGATCACCTCGGTTTGCTGGATCAGGTCCACACCCAGGGCGTCGGCGGCACGGGCAAAGCCCCAGGCCACGGCGTCGTGACGGGCCACGCCGCCGCGGCGCTGCACGGTGGCGCCAAGGATTGGGTAGCGGGTGTTCTTCGAGCAGTCCAGGTAGGGGATTTCGGCCGCGACCTGGGCGGTGTTCAGCAGCTCGCCATCCACGCCGTTCAGGCGGTTGGCCGATACGCGACGCTCGGAGTCACGCATGTCCTGCAGGGTGTGGCAGAGGTTGTACACGCCGCGCTGGGAGAACATGACGTTGTAGTTGAGGTCCTGGGACAGGCCCTCCCACAGCTTCATGGCGTGCTCGTACAGGTGGGCCGACTCGTCCCACAGGTAGTTGGAGCGCACGATGGTGGTGTTACGGGCAGTGTTGCCACCGCCCAGGTAGCCTTTTTCGATCACGGCCACGTTGGTGATGCCGTGTTCCTTGGCCAGGTAGTAGGCCGTGGCCAGGCCATGGCCGCCACCGCCAACGATCACCACGTCGTAGACCTTTTTAGGGGTCGGCGTGCGCCACATGCGCTGCCAGTTCTCGTGGTGGCTGAGGGAGTGTTTGAAAAGGCCGAAGCCCGAATAGCGTTGCATTGTCGTTTACTCCACTCAGCGGTAAACAGGGAAATCAGCGCACAGCGCCGCGACGTTCTTCGCCACATCGGCTTCCACGTCTGCGTCACCGAGGTTGTCGAGGATGTCGCAGATCCAGCCGGCCAGGGCCACGCACTGGGTGACCTTGAAGCCGCGGGTGGTGACGGCCGGGGTGCCGATGCGCAGGCCCGAGGTCACGAACGGCGATTGCGGGTCGTTCGGCACGGCGTTCTTGTTGACGGTAATGTGCGCGCGGCCCAGGGCTGCGTCGGCATCCTTGCCGGTGAGGCCCTGACGGATCAGGCTGACCAGGAACAGGTGGTTGTCGGTACCGCCGGACACCACGTCATAGCCACGGTCGATGAACACCTGGGCCATGGCCTGGGCGTTTTCGATCACTTGTTGCTGGTAGGCCTTGAAGCCAGGTTCCAGGGCTTCCTTGAAGCACACGGCCTTGGCGGCGATCACGTGCATCAGCGGGCCGCCCTGGGCGCCCGGGAAGACCGCGGCGTTGAGCTTCTTCTCGATCTCTTCGTTGGCCTTGGCCAGGATCAGGCCACCACGCGGGCCACGCAAGGTCTTGTGGGTGGTGGTGGTGACCACATCGGCGAACGGGATCGGGTTCGGGTACAGGCCAGCGGCGACCAGGCCTGCCACGTGGGCCATGTCGACGAACAGCAGTGCACCCACTTTGTCGGCGATGACGCGGAAGCGCGGGAAGTCCAGGGTCTTGGAGTAGGCCGAGAAACCGGCAACGATCATTTTCGGCTTGTGCTCGACGGCCAGGCGCTCGACTTCGTCGTAGTCGATCAGGCCAGTATTGGTGTCGATGCCGTATTGCACAGCGTTGTACAGTTTGCCCGAGGACGACACTTTGGCGCCGTGGGTCAGGTGGCCGCCGTGGGCCAGGCTCATGCCGAGGATGGTGTCACCAGCCTGCAGCAGGGCCAGGTAGACAGCGCCGTTGGCCGACGAGCCGGAGTGCGGCTGAACGTTGGCGTAGTCGGCGCCGAACAGTTGCTTGGCGCGCTCGATGGCCAGGGCCTCTACCTTGTCGACGTGCTCGCAGCCGCCGTAGTAGCGCTTGCCTGGGTAGCCTTCGGCGTATTTGTTGGTCAGGCCGCTGCCTTGGGCCTGCATCACGCGCTTGGAGGTGTAGTTTTCCGAGGCGATCAGCTCGATGTGGTCTTCCTGGCGCTGCTCTTCGGCATTCATCGCCGCCAGCAGTGCATCATCGTAACCCTGGATCTGGTCTTGCTTGCTGAACATCGTGTATCTCCCGGCAGCGATCGTTTTTTGTCGTGGGGCACTGCGGCCCTTTGTGGCGATGTTATGACTGGGCGGGGTAGGTCAGATGCCTGCGCACGCCTTGCAATGGCGCGTTTACGACATTCGTTTTTTTGCCGTTGCTGCCGGCCCGTTCGCGGGCATGCCCGCTCCCACAGGTATGGCGGTGTTCTGAGGGCTTGAGGTAACCCTGGCGGAGCGGGCTTGCCCGCGAAGCGGCCAGCACAGGCAACCCAGCAACCGACTGTTGCACAGCTTGTATAGGCAACCGCCGAATCGATGGTTTAGAGTGCTGATCTGCGTCGTTCACAGGACAGTAGTGTCATGACAGACAAGAGCCAACAATTCGCCAGCGACAACTATTCCGGCATCTGCCCCGAAGCCTGGGCGGCGATGGAGAAGGCCAACCACGGCCACGACCGCGCCTATGGCGACGACCAATGGACCGAGCGCGCGGCCGAGTACTTCCGCAAGCTGTTCGAAACCGACTGCGAAGTGTTTTTCGCCTTCAATGGCACTGCCGCCAACTCCCTGGCCCTGGCCTCGTTGTGCCAGAGCTACCACAGCGTGATCTGCTCCGAGACCGCCCACGTCGAAACCGACGAATGCGGCGCACCCGAGTTCTTTTCCAACGGTTCCAAGCTGCTGACCGCAGCCAGCGTGCACGGCAAGCTGACGCCGGCGTCCATCCGCGAAGTGGCGCTCAAGCGCCAGGACATCCATTACCCCAAGCCCCGCGTGGTCACCATCACCCAGGCCACCGAGGTCGGCACGGTATACCGCCCCGACGAACTCAAGGCCATCAGCGCCACCTGCAAGGAACTGGGCCTTAACCTGCACATGGACGGCGCGCGCTTCACCAATGCCTGCGCGTTCCTGGGCTGCAGCCCGGCGGAGCTGACCTGGAAGGCCGGCGTCGACGTGCTGTGCTTTGGCGGCACCAAGAACGGGATGGCGGTGGGCGAGGCGATCCTGTTCTTCAACCGCCAGCTGGCCGAGGACTTCGGCTACCGCTGCAAGCAGGCGGGGCAGCTGGCGTCGAAAATGCGCTTCCTGTCGGCGCCGTGGGTGGGGCTGCTGGAAGGTGGCGCCTGGCTGCGCCATGGCAGCCACGCCAACCAGTGCGCGCAGCTGCTCGCATCTTTGGTGAGTGATTTGCCGGGGGTCGAGCTGATGTTCCCGGTGGAGGCCAACGGGGTGTTCCTGCAGATGCCGGAACACGCCATTGAAGCACTGCGGGGCAAAGGCTGGCGGTTCTATACCTTTATTGGCAGCGGCGGGGCGCGGTTCATGTGCTCGTGGGATACCGAGCAAGAGCGGGTGCGTGAGCTGGCGGCGGATATCCGCAGCATAATCACCGCCTGACAGCTTGCATTCGCGGGCATGCCCGCTCCCACAGAGTTACCGCCGCCTTCGAGCGCTGTGCATTACCTGTGGGAGCGGGCAAGCCCGCGAAGAAGCCAACCCCAATCTAAAGTTTGAACCCACCCATCTGCCGCGCCAGGTCATCAGCCAAGCTACGCAACGCCTGACATTCCTCCCGGCACCCTTGCACCTCGGCCGCCGTCTCACGCGCCAGATCGGAAATCCCCTGCACCGTGCGATTGATTTCCTCGGTCACTGCCGACTGCTCTTCAGTCGCCGTAGCCACCTGGTGGTTCATGTCGCTGATGTGCTCCACCTGATCAGTAATCGCACCCAGCGACGCCCCTGTACGCTGGCTCGCTTCCACCCCGGTGCCCGTCGCCTGTTGCCCTGCCTGCATCGAAGTCACCGCTGAACCTGCCCCTTGCTTGAGGCGCTGGATCATCTGCTGCACTTCATCGGTGGACAACTGCGTGCGCCGGGCCAGGGTCCGTACTTCATCGGCGACCACGGCAAAACCGCGTCCCATGTCCCCTGCCCGCGCAGCTTCGATGGCGGCATTCAGCGCCAACAGGTTGGTCTGCTCGGAAATACTGCGGATTACCGCCAATACTTCATCGATCGAGGCCACTTCATCAGCCAACTGGCTGACCGCATCGGCGGCCTTGCCAATGTCGCCCGACATGCCCTCGATGCCCCGCACCGACCGCTGCACCACCTCGCGCGCCTGCAATGCCTCATCCCGTGCCGCCTGCGACGCTTGAGCTGCCTGACCGGCGTTGCGCGCAATGTCCTGCACGGTCAGGCCCATCTCGTGCACGGCGGTGGCGACCATTGCGGTCATGTCTTGCTGGCGCCCAGAGCGCTCGGCGGTGTTGTCCACTACCTGTGTCACCTGCTCCACAGCCCGGTGCAGGCGCTCGGAAGTATTCAGTACCTCGCCGATCAGGTCGCGCTGGCTACCCTGGAAGCGGTTGAAGCCACGGGCCAGGTCGCCCAGCTCATCCGGGCGTGAGTCATCCAGGCGCTGGCTGAGGTCGCCCGCACCGCTGCCAATCTGCACCAGCGCAGCGGTGACGCGCCGCAGCGGCCGCACCAGGCCGCGTGCCAGCAACACCACCAGCAGCAACGATACCAGGGCCACGGCGCCACCACTCAGGCTGGTCAGCCATACTGCCTGTTGCATGGGGGCGTAGATTTCCGCTTCCGGCACTTCGGCGACCAAGGTCCAGTTCAGGTCACGCAAAGGCAAGCCAAAGGCCAGGTATTGTTCGCCGTCACGCACGAAGCGGCCGCTGCGCAGGCTGGCGCCGCCGCTCATTACCGCCTTGGCGGCCTGGTCGCCAAGCTGCTCGCCGAGCTGGCGCTTGCCACTTAACGCTGCTTCCGGGTGCACCTGGACAAGGCCATCGTTGCGCACCAGAAATACCTTGCCATGCTCGCCGAAACTGAAGTCGTGGATCAGTTTCGACAGCTCGGTCATTTGCAGGCCCATACCGGCCACGCCGACCAACCGGCCGTTCTTTTCCACGCGGTAGTCGATGAACAGCGCCAGCTCGCCCGTAGAGCCGTCGACATCGATGTTGATGAACCGCTCGGCACCGCTGTCGACGTAGCCGTAGAACCAGCTGTCCTTGGGGTTGCTGCGGTCGAGGGTTCGGTCCAGGCCATTTTCGTTGTAGTAATGGCCGGTTTCGGTCGCCACGAACAGGGTGGTGAACGCCCGGTTGCGCTGCTTGGCTGCCGTGAGGTATTCGAGAAACTGCGGGACCTGGGCGGGGTCTTCACCGGCGGCAAGCCAGTCGCGCAGCAGGGTATTGCCGGCAATGTCCGCCGCTGCCACCAGCGGCTGGCCCAGCATGTGTTCGATTTCGTTGCGGATGGCCTCGATGCTGGCCGGCAGGGCGGTGTCCACCAGGTAACGCTCGGTGAGGCGATTGAGCGCCACGGTGAAGATGATGACCACCACCAGGATGCTCGCCAGCAAGGCACCACCCATGCTGGTTATCAATTGCCACTGGATGCTCTTGCGCCAGAAACCCATGCCCTACCCCCCGCAACATTATTGTTTTGCGAGAAGTGTATACACTTGAGTATTCAGTTAATCCAGTCGTTGGGGACAATGCACTGGAACTTGGGGCTGCTTTGCAGCCCATCGCGACACAAGGCCGCTCCTACAGGGGTCGGGTCAACCTGTAGGTGCGGCCTTGTCTGGCGGAGGGGCGCGCAGCGCCCAAAGGACCGATCAGGACTCTGCGATTGTGCGGACGATGGCATCCACGGTCGCGTCGATCTGCGCCTGGGTGCGCGCCAGGGTTTGCTGGTGTTCTTTCTGCAGCTCGACCTGCCTGGAGCAAAGGTTGAGGGCAGCCAGTACCAACAGCTTGTCACCGATCAATGTCGGGTACTGGCGCTTGGTTTCGTTAAGGGCAGTGTTGAGCATCCGTACCGCCTGGGCCAAGGTTTCTTCCTGGCCTTCGGGCGCCTTGATCGAATAGTCGATGCCGAGAATCGACACGACATTGATCGGCTGCTCTTGCAGTCTCATGCGCCGACAACGCCCGCACTGGCGCGCTCAACCAGGGCCTGGATGCGTGCGGCGGTGGCGCCGTTCTTTTCTTCCTGCTCCATCAGCGACAGCTGCAGGGTTTCGTTTTCTTCCTTGGCCTGGGCCAGTTCCTGGCCAAGGGCGGTGTTCTGCTCGGCAAGTTGAGCGTTCTTCTGCATCAGGTCGCTGACCAGTTGCTCGATTTGATTCAGGGAAGCTTCCAGCATGGGTCTATCTCAGGTTGTTGCGAGGGGCGCACACGATAAAGAAAACTGCCGCCCATCGCCATTAAATATCGGATTCACAAGGTTGCTGACCCGCAGATTGACAGAGGAACCACCCCCTTGTTCCGACCTGGGTCAACCGCCGGTCAGGAAATGGTTAGCGCCCTCATAATTATTTCGCAGCCGCACTCAAGACTCGGCGGCCACGACCGATAGCCCGGCAAGTCCCATTTCGTCGCACCTCAAGCACCCCTCCTCTTCCTTGCCTGGAACCCTTCTGCCATGTCTCTACGCAACATGAATATCGCCCCGCGCGCGCTACTTGGCTTCGCGTTGATTGGCCTGTTGATGCTCGGCCTCGGCATCTTTTCGCTGGTCCAAATGGGCAACATCCGCCAGGCAGGCGAGGTCATCGAGCAGGTCAACGTACCGAGCATCAAGATTCTGGATGAGCTGACCGGGCTGAACCTGCGCATGCGCACGCTCTCGTACCGCCTGCTGGTCAACCGCGATGCCCAGACCCAGCGCGATACCCTGAACCTGCTCGACCAGCGCAATGCCCAGATGGACCGCGCCCGCGAGGCCTACGTGCCCATGATCCGCGCCGACGACGAACAGGCAGCCTTCGACCAGTTCGGCCAGTTGCTCAGCCAGTACCGCCAACTTGAGTCGCGTATGCGCACCCTCAGCCAGGAGAACCGCCTCGATGAACTGAGCGACATGCTGAACCGCGACCTGATGGCCAACTCCGAGCAGATGAACAAGGTCATGGATACCCTGCTACGCATGAACACCGAGCAGACTCGCGCCACCAACGAGAAAGCCGCCGAGCAATACGGCACGGCCTTCGCGCTGGTCATTGGCCTGTTGATCGGCGCCAGCGTACTGACCTTCGTCTGTGCCTTCCTGCTGACCCGCAGTATCGTCAAGCCGATCGAAGAGGCGCTCAAGAGCGCCGAGCAGATTGCCGACGGTGACCTGACCCACACCGTACACGCCGAAGGTACCGACGAGGCTGCCCGCCTGTTGCGCGCCATGGCCCGCATGCAGGACAAGCTGCGCGACACCCTGCAACAGATCGCCGGCTCCGCCACCCAGCTGGCCTCGGCAGCCGAGGAGCTGAACACGGTCACCGATGAAAGCGCCCGTGGCCTGCAACAGCAGAACAACGAAATCCAGCAAGCCGCCACCGCCGTTACCGAAATGACCAGCGCCGTGGAAGAAGTGGCGCGCAACGCGGTGAGCACTTCCGAGGCGTCCAGTGAAGCCAGCCGCTCGACCGGCGACGGCCGAGACCTGGTGCTGGAAACCGTGGCTGCCATCGAGCGCATGAGCGGCGATGTGCAAGGTACTGCCAAGCTGGTCACCCACCTGGCCGAGCAGTCACGAGATATCGGCAAGGTGCTGGACGTGATCCGTGGCCTGGCCGACCAGACCAACCTGTTGGCACTCAACGCGGCCATCGAAGCAGCGCGTGCTGGTGAAGCGGGCCGTGGCTTTGCCGTGGTGGCGGACGAAGTGCGGGCACTGGCGCACCGTACCCAGCAGTCGACCAGTGAGATCGAACGCATGATCGGCAGCATTCAGGGGGGTACGGAACAGGCTGTGGAGTCGATGCGTACCAGCACCGAGCGGGCTGAATCAACGCTGAACATCGCGCGCGGGGCCGGCCTGGCGCTGGACACCATTGCCGGGGCGGTGGCGCAGATCAACGAGCGTAACCTGGTGATCGCCAGCGCCGCCGAAGAACAGGCACAGGTGGCGCGGGAGGTGGACCGCAACCTGGTGAATATCAATGACCTGTCGGTGCAGAGTGCGACCGGGGCGCATCAGACCAGTGCAGCGAGTGCCGAACTGTCGCGCCTCGCCGTGGACCTCAATGGCCTTGTAGCGCGGTTTCGTACTTGAAACAGCTGGGGCGGCTTTGCGGTCCATCGCGACACAAGGCCGCTCCTACAAGGGACCGCGATCGCCTGTGGGAGCGGCCTTGTGTCGCGATGGGCTGCGCAGCAGCCCCCCAATTTGGGATCAGTAATCGATCCGCACATCCCCTTTCGGCACGCTGCAGCACGACAGGATGTAGCCCTCGGCTTCGTCCTCTTCGGTGATGCCGCCGTTGTGCTCCATTTCCACTTCGCCCCCCAGCTTGAGCACCTTGCACGTACCGCAAATGCCCATGCCGCAGGCTTTCGGGATCATCAGGCCAACCTTGGCTGCCGCGGCATGCACGGTCTCGCCCGGGGCAATGCGAATGCTCTTCTCGCTGCCGATGAACTCCACCAGGTTGAGGTCGGAGACGTCCAGCTCTGGGGCATCGGCCGCCTGCTCGGCGTGTTCCACGGCGTCGGCTTTGGCTTCCGGCGGCGTGGCGCCGAACGATTCCTCGTGGTAATTGGCCATGTCGAAGCCGACCGCTTCCAGCAGGCGCTTGACCGCGTTCATGTACGGCGTAGGGCCGCAGCAGAACACCACGCGCTCCATGTAGTCCGGCGCGATCAGCTCCATCAGCCGCTGGTTCAGGTACCCGCGGTAACCCGCCCACGGCTCACCCAGGCCATGCTTTTCGCAAATGATGTGCAGGCTGAAGTTGGGGATACGCGAAGCCATCTGCTCCAGCTCGCGGTGGTAGATGATGTCCTTCGGCGAGCGGGCGCTGTGCACGAACACCATGTCAACATTGGCGTTGGTGTCGTAGAACCAGCGCGCCATCGACATCACCGGGGTAATGCCCACGCCGCCCGACAGGTACAGCACCTTGCCCGAAGGGAAGTCGATGGCATTGAACAGGCCCACAGGGCCGTGCACCGGCACCTCGAGGCCTTCGTGCATGGTGTCGTGCAGGAAGTTCGAGACCAGCCCGCCCGGCACGCGCTTGACGGTGATCGAGAAGCTGTACGGCACCGATGGCGAACTGGAGATGGTATAGGAACGCATCACCGGCTTGCCTTCGATCTCCAGCTCCAGGGTGACGAACTGCCCTGGCTTGAAGAAGAACATGATTGGCTGGTCGGCCATGAAGCAGAAGGTGCGCACGTCCCAGGTCTCCTGGATGACCTTGACGCAGCGCACGATGTGGCGGCCATTGGCCCAGGTCTGGGTAGTGACCGGATTGAGGAAGGTATCGGACATGTTCATCTCCAGCGGCCGACTATGGCCCTTTTTATGGCTGCGATAATGCGCAAGCTGAACACGACGCACATTCCTGCCTGCGACATCGACGTGCTTATCGCGACCAGGCCCGTGGCACAAGGCCTGGCGCGTCGTTATTCAATTCGGCCATGTCGCCCATGGATACGGTTCACGACGTCTTCGGACGCACACTCCACGGCAAAACAACATGCTGTTTTTTCAACGACAGCCTTGCGGCACCACCACAACGATTAGCCACCTTTTGCCGGCCGCGCACGGCCCCGAGGAATACACGATGGACGTCACCGCAACCCTGAGCCTGGGCGATCCACTTGAACCTGCACGCAAGGCTACCGCCGAGATGCTGCAGACCCGCGAGCGCACCTACTCGCTGCCCCAGCCGTTCTACACCGACGAGCGTCTGTTCCAGATCGACATGCAGGAGATCTTCCACAAGGAGTGGCTGATCGCCGGCATGACCTGCGAGATCCCGGCCAAGGGCAACTACATCACCCTGCAGATCGGCAAGAACCCGATCATCGTGGTGCGCGGTGCCGAAGGCAAGGTGCATGCCTTCCACAACGTCTGCCGCCACCGCGGCTCACGCCTGTGCGTCAGCGAAAAAGGCAAGGTGGCCAAGCTGGTGTGCCCATACCACCAGTGGACCTACGAGCTGGACGGCCGCCTGCTGTTCGCCGGCACCGAGATGGGTGCCGACTTCGACATGAACCAGTATGGCCTCAAGCCCGTGAACGTGAAGGTCGCAGGCGGCTACATCTTCATCAGCCTGGCGCAGAACCCGCCAGCCATCGACGAGTTCCTGGCCACCCTGGACCACTACATGGAACCGTACGACATGGAAAACACCAAGGTGGCGGTGCAGACCACCTTGATGGAAAAGGCCAACTGGAAGCTGGTACTGGAAAACAACCGCGAGTGCTACCACTGCAACGGTTCGCACCCGGAGCTGCTGCAAACCCTGCTGGAATGGGACGACACCAACGACCCGCGCGCCAGCCAGGAATTCAAGGACCACGTGGCCGCCTCTGCCGCCGCCTGGGAAGCCGAGAAGATCCCTTACCTACACAAGAGCCATGGCCTGCGTAACCGTATCGTGCGCATGCCGCTGCTCAAGGGCACCGTGTCGATGACCATGGACGGCAAGCAGGCCTGCCAGAAACTGATGGGCCGCATCAAGAACCCGGACCTGGGCTCGATGCGCATCCTGCACCTGCCGCACTCGTGGAACCACTGCATGGGCGACCACATGATCGTGTTCACCGTATGGCCGATCAGTGCCCAGGAAACCATGGTCACCACCAAGTGGCTGGTGCACAAGGACGCTGTGGAAGGTGTGGACTACAACCCGGAAAACATGCGCAAGGTGTGGGACGCCACCAACGACCAGGACCGTCGACTGGCCGAAGAGAACCAGCGCGGGATCAACTCTACCGCTTACCAGCCTGGGCCTTACTCGAAGACTTACGAGTTTGGTGTGGTGAACTTCATTGACTGGTACAGCGACCGCGTATTGGCCAACTTGGGCGCAGAGCCTGCCCCCTACCTGAAGGAGGTAAAGGCTCAATAACCCATGAGGGCGTCGCACATTACGGTAGTGTTCGTGATGTGCGATGCGGCCTCGGTATACATTTGATATATGAGCTTAACGTCATGCTCATCTCAAGCAGGCTGTCGAACTCGCTTGTTCATATCACTCATGTAGCTCATGTCACTTTCCAGCAGTTCGAGTGATGTAAAGGGTCGAGGCACTGTTACCGCAACATCCGGGCGAAGCGCCACGGCACTAAGACCAAAGCCCGGGCTTTCAGGGGGCGCTGAAGGTAAGGGAAAACTGGCTGAAGGCACGTGTGGCGCCGGGGAATTGACTTCCAGATCTTGAGATCTGGGTTGTTTCGCTTTCACCCCCACAGCGGCGCGAAGGTTGGTAAGCACCCTGCTACCAAGGCTACTGCGCTCGTCATAAAGCGCTTTTGCAAAGCCCGCTACAGTTCCCGCCCCCGCCAAGCCGAGGCCTGCGTTGGACACATACGCAAACGAAGCCGCACCAGCAGTCTGCCCCACTGCCCCTGCGATACTCAACCCGCCACCCCCTACAGTCATGCGCAAAATCACGCGATCAACCCAGGTTGTGGGAGGCTTGCTCAGGAGTGCTTTCCCAATTGAAATTGTGCCGACCACTGCTGTCATTACCCGCTGGGCGAACGCCGAGATAAACAAGGCATTATGCCCGCTAGGATCTCGGGTATTGACGGGATCACTATAGGCATAGGCGTTGATGCCTCCAAGACCAAAAGGACTTATTGCGTCAGGTGAGTGAAAGCGCATGAGTACAGGGTTAAAAGTGCGATAGCCCTGGCCCAGGTGATAGCAACCAGTCAGTTGATCTCTAATCTCGCCGGAGAAACCCGTGTATAGGCTATCGACGGGATTGAACCCACCGTAAACGGTAAAGGCACGGACGATATCGCTACCCTCACCCAAGACTGACTGCTGTCGGTCGACCTTAAGCAAATGTGAGACGGTCATGATGTGCCCTAATGACTTGGAATCACTAGCACTCTACCCATCCAACTCAATCACGTGATACTGGCAAAATTATCAGTTACCCCTTGGCCTGTCATGGCTCTCATTTCTATCAATTCCGCGCGATAGAGCACCTGCAGAGTGTTCTTTACATCTTATCCACAGAAACACCAACCCTTGGCGAACAGATTCCGTGGGCAGAACTCGGTGTATCTCATATTTCTGCTGGCCGCTAGCTGATGTCATTCAGGAAAAGACTTATTCACAGCTATGCGCGACATATTGGAAAGTGGCCACAGTTATCGTGCATGACTTGAAGAAGATGCGGTCGATGTAGGAGCGGCCTTGCGTCGCGATGGGCTGCGCAGCAGCCCCGGCAATCTTGAGTCAGGCTCGAAATCCAGGGGCTGCTGCGCAGCCCATCGCGACGCAAGGCCGCTCCTACAAAGGATCGCGTGAAGCCTTAACGCAGCACGCCCTCTTCCACCAGCAGCTTGAGGATGGCCTCAGCACCTTCCTGTGGCGAAACGTCCTTCAGCACCTTGCCACCGCCACCACTGGCCTTGGCGGTCGCTGCCTTCATGCGGTCGGCACCGCTCTTGGCCTTGATCACCTTCAACCGCTTGGGCCGTGGCCGGGCCGGTTGCAGCTCTGCCTCGGCCAGCAGCTCGTCGTCGACAATGGCCACGTTACGTGCCGCCAATACGCCCCGGCGTGCCGGGCCAAAGGCACTCTGGCGCGGCTTAGGTGCGGCGTTATCCACAGTCGCCAGCAGCGGTAAGCGAACCTTCAGCCGGCGCCGCTGGCCACGTGGCAGAGCCTGCAGGACCTGGGCGGTGCCGTTGTCGATCGACTCCACCTCGGCCAACCCTACAATCAACGGCCAACCCAGCTTCTCCGCCAGCAGGAACGGCAACATGCCCGACCCCTCCCCGGTCTCGGCCTGGCTGCCGGTCAGCACCAGTTGGGCCCCGGCGTCGCGCAGATAATCGCCCAGCACGCCCAGCACATCGGCACCGGCCGGTTGCTCCAGCACGTCGAGGTGGTCCAGGCCCATGCCCAGGTAAGCGCGCAAAGCCTCTTCCTGTGGATCGCCAGCATGCACCACCTGCAAGTTATCCCCAGCCAGCTGCAAACCCAGCTCCACGGCGCGGGCATCCTGTTCGGCGCGGCGGGCGCGGCCGGAGCTGGGGTGGGCACCGATGGAAACCAGGCTGATCACTTTCGTACTCATGCTCGTGCCCTTATGCCGCGTCGCGCTGGCCGCCGCTGCGGTAGTTGTCCACAGCTTCGATCAACGCCTTGAGAATCGCCGAGCTGTCGCCAATTACCGACAGGTCAGCCCGTTTGATCATGTCGCAGCCCGGGTCCATGTTGATCGCCACCACCTTGTCGCAGGCACCGATGCCCTGCAGGTGCTGGATCGCGCCCGAGATACCCACAGCCACGTAAACCCGTGCAGTGACCCAGGTGCCGGTGGCACCCACCTGACGGTTACGCGGCATGAAGCCATCGTCCACCGCCACCCGTGAGGCGCCTTCGGTCGCGCCGAGGGCGGCTGTGGCCTTGTGGTACAGGTCCCAGTCCTTGACGCCGTTGCCGCCCGAGACGATGAATTCGGCTTCGGCCATGGCGATGGTGGCCGGGTCTACAGCCACCGAACCAAGGTCCTCAATGCGCGACAGGCTGCGCGCGATGCTTGTGGACAACTCCACCGGCAACGCTTCATGGCGGGTTTCGCTGACCGGCTCGGCACACTCGGCCGCCGCCAGGATCAGCCGTGGCACGGCGCGTTGCAGGTCTTGCTGGCCGGCACCGGCCCGGCCAATGCACTGGCCGTCCTTGACCTGCCAGACCCGCGTCGCCGGGCGTTCGCCCAGGGACGCACCCAGGCGCCGGCCCAGTTCGCCGCCACCGCTGCGGCTGTCGGGCAGCAGCCAGTGGCGCGGGGTGAACTGGTTATCCACAGCGCGCAGGCCCTGCACCAGTTGCTCCGGCGCATAACCTGCGAATTCCTCGCCTTCGAGCACCAGCAGGCGATCGACACCGGCTGTGGAAAAGTTGCTTTCCTTGTGTTCGCCAAACACCACTGCCAGCACGGCGCCGTCGCTGCCGGCCAGGCTATGGGCCAAGCCGAGCAGGTCGCGGTCGTGGCTGCTCAGGCGGCCGCCGACCATGTCTGGCACCACGGCAATGTAGAACGCCGGCTCAGGCACCTGGTGCAGCGGCAACTTGACCTCAGCCGCCGCGGTGCGTCGGCCGCCCACAGCCGTGCCCTGCTGGGCGCCACTGCGGTCGATACGCTTGAGGCCGGCCGGGCCCACAAAGCCTGCGGCGAGCGCATGTGGGTTCTTGCGGATGATGCCGTTGGGGCCCATCCAGCTGGTCTGTTGCGTCTGCATCGCAGCATGCAGCGGATGCAGACGGTTACGGGCGATCCACTCGGCGCGTGGGTCGCGGCGGACAATGTCGCTCATCAGTGCACCTCCGCAGGTTCACGTTTGGCCGCTTGCGGCTTTGCGGCGGCAGGCGCGTCTTCTTCGATCAACACATCAGCCACCAGCTCGGCCAGGTCCTTGATCTGTGGGCGCGGTTCGACCACGCCTTCGAGCATGGCGGTGCACTGTGGGCAACCCACGGCCACCAGCTCAGCCTTGGTTTCGCGGATGTCATCCATGCGCATGTCCGGAATACGCTGCTTGCCGGGGATGTCGGTGATCGGCGCACCGCCGCCACCGCCACAGCACCGCGAACGGAAGCCCGAGCGCTCCATTTCGCGCACTTCGATACCCAGCGCCTTGAGCACCGCACGCGGGGCTTCGTACTCGCCGTTGTAACGGCCCAGGTAGCACGGGTCGTGGTAGGTGACACTGCCACCCTTGTGCTGGCCCAGGTTCAGCTTGTTGGCGGCGATCAGCTCGGCAATGTAGGTGCTGTGGTGCTGCACCTGGTAGTCGCCGCCCAATGCACCGTATTCGTTCTTCAACACATGGAAGCTGTGCGGGTCGCAGGTGACGATACGCTGGAACTTGTACTTGGCCAGGGTCTGGATATTGCGCTTGGCCAGTTGCTGGAAGGTCGCTTCGTCGCCCAGGCGGCGCGCCACGTCGCCGCTGTCGCGTTCTTCCAGGCCAAGCACGGCAAAGTCGACACCCGAGGCCTTGAGCACTTTGACGAACGAGCGCAAGGTGCGCTGGTTGCGCATGTCGAATGCGCCATCGCCCACCCAGAACAGCACCTCGGTGGTTTTCACCTCCGACAGCAGTTGCAGGTTGAGGTCGGCGGCCCAGTTCATACGCCCGCCAGGCGCGAAACCGCCAGGGTTGTCGGTGGCGATCAGGTTGTCCAGCACCTCGGCGCCCTTGTTCGGCGTGGCACCCTTCTCCAGGGTGAGGTGGCGGCGCATGTCGACGATGGCATCGACGTGCTCGATCATCATCGGGCACTCTTCGACACAGGCACGGCAGGTGGTGCACGACCACAGCGTTTCAGCGTCGACCAGGCCATTGACGATCGGCTGGTGCGGGCTGCCGCCGTGCTCGCCAATCGGCTTGCCAGGGTACGGGCTGCCGGCGAACTGGGCGTCGGTGCCACCGGCCAGGCCGATGACCATGTCCTGGATGAGTTTTTTCGGGTTCAACGGCTGGCCGGCGGCAAAGGCCGGGCACATGGCTTCACATTTGCCGCACTGCACGCAGGCATCGAAGCCAAGCAACTGGTTCCAGGTAAAGTCCACCGGTTTTTCCACGCCCAGCGGCGCGTTGGGGTCTTCCAGGTCCAGCGGCTTGAGGCCGGTGGAGCGGCCACCGCCAAAGCGTTCGGCGCGGCGGTGCCAGGCCAGGTGCAGGGCACCGGCGAAGGCGTGCTTCATCGGGCCGCCCCAGGTCATGCCGAAGAACAGCTCGGACACGCCCCACAGCACGCCCAGGCCAAGGATGCCGACCATCACCCAGCCACCGGTGTTGGCCGGCAGGATGCCAGCAACCGGCAGGGTGGCGATGAAGAAACTCACGGCAAACGCCAGCAGGCTCTTGGGCAGGCGCATCCACGGGCCCTTGGACAGGCGCGAAGGCGGGTTGAGGCGGCGCTTGAAGACAAAGATGGCACCGCTGAACATGATCACCGTGGCGACCAGCAGCGCGTAACCAAGGATCTTGCTCTGCAGGCCAAAGCCGTGCACCAGGATCGCCAGCACGGCCGACAGCACGAAGCCGCCTGCGGTGGCCACGTGGGTCTTGGACATGTACTTGTCGCGCTCGACCACATGGTGCAGGTCCACCAGGTAGCGGCGCGGCATGGCCAGCAGGCCGCCGATCAGGTCAACCTTGGAGGCCCGGCCACGTCGCCACATACGCACCCGGCGCAAGGCGCCGAGCACTGCCAGGCCAAGGGCAGCGAACAGCAGGATGGGTAACAGGGTGTTCAACATGGGAGGCTCCCACAACAGCTGGATTCTTGCGCCACCTCAAGGGCGGCGCGGACCCCTGTAGGAGCGGCCTTGTGTCGCGAAAGGGCCGTGAAACGGCCCCAGCATTCTCAGCGCTGATGAATTGCTGGGGCCGCTTCGCAGCCCTTTCGCGACACAAGGCCGCTCCTACAGGGGGGCCAGTCCCGTCTCTAGATAGACGGTGCGATCAGAAGTCCTTGCACAGGCGCAAGGCGTCGTAGATCGCCGCATGCACGTTGCGCTGGGCCACGCAGTCACCGATGCGGTACAGCAGGTAGCCTTCGCCCGGCTGGCTGAGGATCGGCTGTGGCTTGATGGCGAACAGCGCCTCCACGTCGATCTGGCCTTTGTTGCGCGAACCTTCCTTCAGCGCGTAATACAGCTGCTCGTCAGGGCGCACGCCGTTTTCCACCACCACCTGGTCAACCACGCGCTCTTCCTTGGCGCCGGTGTACTCGTTCTCCAGCACCGCCACCAGCTTGTCGCCTTCGCGGTAGACCTTTTCCAGCATCATGTCGCCGGTCATGATCACTTCTTTCGGGTACATGCTGCGGTAGTAGGTCGGGAAGGTAGTACCGCCCATGGCGACGCCCGGCTTGATGTCGTCGGTGACGATCTCGACCTGGCTGCCCTTGTCGGCGATGAAGTCGGCCACCGACATGCCGGTGAACTCGCAGATGGTGTCGTACACCAGCACGTTCTTGCCCGGCGCAACCTTGCCGTCGAGTACGTCCCAGCTGCTGACCACCAGCCCTTCGGCGGCGCCCCAGTGTTCGTTCTGCTCAAGGAACGAGTGGCCACCTACCGCCAGCACGATCACGTCCGGGCGCAGGTCCTGGATCGTCGCCACGTCGGCGGCGGTGCCCAGGCGCAAGTCGACCTTCAGGCGCGCCAGTTCCAGCTGGTACCAGCGGGTGATACCGGCAATCTGGTCACGTTGCGGTGCCTTGGCAGCGATGGTGATCTGCCCGCCGATCTGGTCCTTCTTCTCGAACAGGGTCACATCGTGGCCACGCTCGGCGGCCACGCGGGCCGCTTCCATGCCCGCCGGGCCGGCACCTACCACCACCACCTTGCGCTTCACGCCAGTGGTCTTCTCGATGATGTGCGGCACGCCCATGTATTCACGGGAGGTGGCGGCGTTCTGGATGCACAGCACATCCAGGCCCTGGTACTGGCGGTCGATGCAATAGTTGGCACCGACGCACTGCTTGATCTGGTCGATCTGGCCCATCTTGATCTTGGCGATCAGGTGCGGGTCGGCCATGTGCGCACGGGTCATGCCGACCATGTCCACGTAGCCGCCTTCGAGAATGCGCGTGGCCTGGTTCGGGTCCTTGATGTTCTGTGCGTGCAGCACGGGGACCTTGACCACTTCCTTGATACCGGCCGCCAGGTGCAGGAACGGCTCTGGCGGGTAGCTCATGTTCGGAATGACGTTGGCCAGGGTATTGTGGGTGTCGCAACCCGAGCCGACCACACCGATGAAGTCCAGCATGCCGGTCGCGTCGTAGTAGGCCGCGATCTGCTTCATGTCTTCGTGGCTGAGGCCATCGGGGTGGAACTCGTCGCCACAGATACGCATGCCCACGCAGAAATCGTCACCGACTTCGGCGCGCACAGCCTTCAGTACTTCCAGGCCGAACTTCATGCGGCCCTCGAACGTGCCGCCCCATTCGTCGGTACGCTTGTTGACCCGCGGGCTCCAGAACTGGTCGATCATGTGCTGGTGCACTGCCGACAGCTCGACACCGTCCAGGCCGCCCTCTTTGGCGCGACGCGCGGCCTGGGCGTAGTTACCGATCACCCGCCAGATCTCTTCCACCTCGATGGTCTTGCAGGTGGCGCGGTGCACCGGTTCGCGAATACCCGAAGGCGACATCAGGGTCGGCCAGTTGAAGCCGTCCCAGCGCGAGCGGCGGCCCATGTGGGTAATCTGGATCATGATCTTGGCCCCATGCTTGTGCATGGCGTCGGCCAGGTTCTGGAAGTGCGGGATGATGCGGTCGGTGGAAAGGTTGACCGATGCCCACCATTCCTGGGGGCTGTCGATGGCCACCACCGACGAACCGCCGCAGATCGCCAGGCCGATACCGCCCTTGGCCTTTTCCTCGTAATACTTCACATAGCGGTCGGTCGTCATGCCGCCGTCAGTGGCGTAGACCTCGGCGTGCGCGGTGCTGAGCACGCGGTTGCGGATGGTCAGTTTGCCGATCTGGATCGGCTGGAACATTGCTTCGAATGCCATGACGCTATCTCCGGCTTACAACGGCTTTGTAACGAACAGGCCATCTTCGTGGCCTTCTTCCGACCCGCCATAGACCTGTTCGGCCACAGTGCGGATAGCGCTGCCGCGGGCAGCGAGAATCTGATCCATGGCGCCGGCGAACCAGCCGGTGAACATGTAGTCGACCTTGCGGCCGCACTTGCCATAGACGTACACGAACGCAGAGTGCTTGAGCTTGACGCTGCAGGTGCCCTTATCCAGGTCGATGTCCTGGATCTCGAACAGGCCCCAGCCACGCTGGCTCAGGCGCTTCATGTAATGCTCGAACACCGCCACGCCTTCCAGGCCATGGCACTCTGCTTCTTTTTCACACCAGTGCCAGGCGGACTTGTAGCCGGCCTTGTAGAGAATCTCGGCGTACTTGTCGGCGCCCAGTACCTCTTCGATACCCATGTGGTTGTTGACGAAGAAATGGCGCGGCACGTACAGCATCGGCAGGGCGTCGCTGGTCCAGACACCGGTCTCGCTGTCGACTTCGATTGGCAATTGCGGGGCGATTTTGGCCATGGAAACTCAACTCCATAAAAATTTTTGTTTGGGTGCCCCGGCGTTGCTGGCAGGGGCATTCAGGCTTGGAGAGCGGCTTATTCGCCCCACACGTCCTTGAGGACGTTGACCCAGTTCTCGCCCATGATCTTGCGCACCACGCGCTCGGAGTGGCCGCGCTTGAGCAAGGTTTCGGTGAGGTTGGGGAATTCACCCACGGTACGGATACCCAGCGGGTTGATGATCTTGCCGAAGTTGGTCAGGCGGCGGGCGTAACCCTTGTCGTGGGTCAGGTACTCGAAGAAGTCCTGGCCATGGCCTTGGGTAAAGTCGGTACCGATGCCGATCGCGTCTTCACCCACGATATTCATGGTGTACTCGATGGCTTCGGCGTAGTCGTCGATGGTCGAATCGATACCCTTGGCCAGGAACGGGGCGAACATGGTCACGCCAACGAAGCCGCCGTGGTCGGCGATGAACTTCAGCTCGGCGTCGGACTTGTTGCGCGGGTGCTCCTTGAGGCCCGATGGCAGGCAGTGCGAGTAGCACACCGGCTTTTTCGATTCGAGAATGACTTCTTCGGAGGTTTTGGAGCCGACGTGGGACAGGTCGCACATGATGCCGACGCGGTTCATTTCGGCGACGATCTCGCGACCAAAGCCCGACAGGCCGCCGTCGCGCTCGTAGCAACCGGTGCCCACCAGGTTCTGGGTGTTGTAGCACATCTGCACGATGCCAACGCCCAGTTGCTTGAACACGTCGACGTAGGCGATCTGGTCTTCGAAGGCATGGGCGTTCTGGAAGCCGAAGAGAATGCCGGTCTTGCCCAGTTCCTTGGCCTTGCGGATGTCGGCGGTAGTGCGCACCGGCATTACCAGGTCGCTGTTGTCGCGGATCAGCTTCTGGCTGGCGGCGATCTGGTCGACGGTTGCCTTGAACCCTTCCCACACCGATACCGTGCAGTTGGCCGCAGTGAGCCCGCCTTTGCGCATGTCCTCGAACAGCTCGCGGTTCCACTTGGCAATGATCAGGCCGTCAATGACGATACTGTCGGCGTGAAGTTCGGCTGGGCTCATCAGGCTGTCCCCTTTTATCGAATGGGTTGGCGCCAAACCTTGTGCCGGCGCTTTGGGGCCAGCATATGCCTGTGCCCAAAGGCGCCCCGATGCAAAAACGACAGGGGGTTTGCCGAAAGCGTCAATGCGCGACAACAGGGCATCTGGCGCGCGGGCTGGCGATGCGAGACAGTCTCGACAACGGCATTTGCGGCCACTTCATGAACATTTGGTCAGGTAGCTACCACCAGAGCGCAGGCTGAGCGAGAATCCCTGCGATTCGACAGCCAGGTGAGGAGAAAAAGGATGAAATCAATGGCATGGCTGGCGCTGCTGGCCGTTGTGAGCGGGGCCCAGGCCAGCGAGGAAGAAAGCACGCCTTGCGACAATGTGGAAACCGACCAGCAAACCTTCGCCTGCGCAGCATTCAACAAGCAGGTCGCCGAGCGTGAGCTGCAGTCGGCCTACGACGAACTCACCGCACGCATGCGTGACCAGTTCGGCGACGAAGCCGGCCTGATATCGCGAATAGAGGCAGCCGAGCAACTCTGGCGTCAACTGCGTGATGCAGACTGCAAGGTCGAAACCCACGCTGAACAGCCAGGCAGCAAGGCCTACCAGACTGCCTGGAACAGCTGCATTGCACAGCGCAGCGATGAGCGGGCGGAATACCTGCGCGGCCTGGGCCTGCAAGACGGTGACGAGCCAGCCCCCGAAGATTGATCAGCACCTGAGAAGGACCAACGCCCGAGGAACAACATGCCGCTGATGCCCCCTGCGTCATTGCTCGATAGTGCCCTCCGACCACGTGCTCAGCATGTGTGTCTTGAAATTCAAAACTATCAAGGAATTACAAAGTGGCTGACATCAAAGTTGAAATGGAAAAAATCCGCAAAGAGGGCCAGGAGCGCGTTGCCGCTACCGGCCAGGCCATCTGCGTTTTCGCTGACAATGTGCCTGCCGACGTTGCCCAAGACATCCTGTCCGGCCTGGGCTTGATGACCGCACTGGCCAACAAGAAGTTCGACAAGGAAACCCAGCAGCGCGAGTGGTACAACTTCTACAACGATGGCCTGATCAAATTCGGCTGGACCATGACAGGTACTGCACATGCCGAAGATGCCATTGATGAGGACAACCTGACCCTGGCAGATCTGATCACCAAGTCCGTCACCATCAGCGTTGCCGCGGACCCTCGCCGCGCCGCTTGCGCCAGGCGTGCTCTGCAGGTTGTCGTGCAGAAGCCGGAAGTCAAGGCACACCTGGAAAAGCACAGCCATAGCGAATCCGGCAAATCGAGCAACTTCGTGGTAGCCCAGTGCGAAATGACGCCACAAGGCCTGCCCGCCATGTACATGACCAGCTTCCAGGCCAGCTACGACTCGAAGATCGAGCGTGAGGGCGCCCTGACCCGCAAGGTCGACAAAACGTCTACCCGCGTCTACCGCGCTTCGCAACAAGGCACGTTCAGCGTTCGTCACTTCGACGCTGCGCGGGAACTTGTGAACGAGAAAGTCAAAAAAGACCTCGGCGAGTTTTTCACTAGCTGATGAGCGAGGCCGGGTACCAGAAGGTGCTGGTACCCGGTTCTGGTCATGTGCAGCCATCGAGGAACAATGCCACATGAGCGATACAAGCCTGGACACCCGAATATTCGAGGAGCGGCTAAGAATAAAGCCTGCCCCCTGGCTGACACTCGAGACATGGGAAGATTTGCAGCTATGCCTGCGTCATTCACAAGCATTGGCCAATGAAAGCTACTCGATGGAGACCCAGCCTCGGCAATGGTTCGCGCTCGCCCTCGCCACCTTGAAATCATTGAAATTCACCCTGTGTGAACATACACACAAAACCATTGTGTATGAGCCGCACTTGCTTGCGCTCAGCGATGTATACAATGGCTTTCTACCGCCACCGCGCGCCAAAGGGCCTTGGTTCAAAAGCCTGGAAGAAAATATTCAAAACGCCCTGCAGTCGGCGGGTGCACGTAAATTCACCGTCATGAACGCTTCTTCACATCTAAGTATCGAAATGGACCATGAAGGTGACCAGGTTCCGGTGGCGATCCTGTTTTATACCTACTGCGTTACCGACCCGGTCGAGCCCACCCGAAAGTTGAACCTGACATTCGACCATCTGGGTGCACGCTTCAATGCAGAAGGTTTTGCCCCGCTTCGCAAGGACCTGCAAGCGAGCAACCGGGAAAAACTGAGGGCAATTCTCGAGCGCGAGCTTGAGTGAAGCTCATTTGGGGCCGCCCGGCCGACGTTCCTCCCGCGGGCACCGCCCAAACTTCAGCTTGTAGCGCCGCGTAAAATACGATGGAAGTTCGAACCCGCACGCAATGCTGACCTGGGTCACCGACATGTCGGTCTGGGCCAACAGCTGACGCGCCTTGTCCAGCCGTAACGCGAGATAGAAACTGCTGGGTGTGGTATCCAGGTGTATGCGAAACAACCGCTCCAGTTGACGCCTCGTGACCTTGATCGCGGCTGCCAGATCCAGCGTGGTCAGTGGTGGCTCGAAGTGTTTTTCCATTTCGCCAATGGCATGGATCAGCTTCTTGTTACTGATGCCGTAACGCGCGCCGATCTGCATACGCTGGTGGTCCTGGCGCTGACGGATACGCCCCAGCACGAACTGCTCGGACACTTTGACCGCTAGTTCGCTGCCATGAGCCTGGGCAATCAAGTACAGCATCAGATCGATCGAGGCCGTTCCGCCTGCGCAGGTGATGCGGCTGCGGTCAATCTCGAACAGCTCCTGGGTGGCCTGAAGACCTGGATAGCGTTCCTTGAAGGCCTCCAGCGCCTCCCAATGCAACGTCGCCCGGTAACCCTCGAGCAGCCCCGCCTCGGCCAACACCATCGCACCGGTGTCGATGCCCCCAAGCATGACAGCGTCATGGTTGAGCCGGCGCAGCGCATGCAACAGTTTGGGTGCGACATTGGCAAGTGGCTCGAAGCCCGCAACCACCAGCAGGATGTCGGGCGACTCGCCCTCCCCCAGAGCGGCATCGGCATTGATAGACATGCCATTGCTCGCCAGCACCGCCTCACCGTTCAGGCTCAGCACCTGCCACCGGTACAACGGCCCGCCAAAACGATTGGCTACCCGCAGTGGTTCCACCGCAGAAATGAACCCCATGGCGGAAAAACCGGGCACCAACAGAAAGGCAATCGTCTCCATCATCCCCCTCCACAGAAACTGGTCGCCCAGGTGCTAATTCCTGTCGCTAGCGTGCGCTTGGGCAAGATGGCGCCAGCGTAGCGTATTCACACGGCCCAGAGAGACCGAACCCCATAACAATATGCACTGCCGATGGAGAGCCACCATGCACAGCTTGATCCGCCGCAGCCTGTTGACCCTTGCCCTGAGCAGCATCGCCACTTCCCCACTGTTGGCCGCCGAACCCGCGGCCTGCAAGCACGTCCGCCTGGGCGTGGTCAACTGGACCGACGTCATTGCCACCAGCGCCATGGCTCAGGTGCTGCTCGATGGCCTGGGCTACCAGACCAAACAGACCAGCGCTTCGCAGCAGATCATTTTTGCCGGCATCCGCGACAAGCGCCTGGACATGTTCCTGGGTTACTGGAACCCGATCATGACCCAGACCATCACCCCGTTCGTCGACGCCGGGCAGGTCAAGGTGCTCGACAAGCCAAGCCTGGAAGACGCCCGCGCCACCCTCGCCGTGCCGAAATACCTGTATGACAAGGGCCTGAAAACCTTTGCCGATATCCACAAGTTCGAAAAGGAACTGGGCGGCAAGATCTATGGCATCGAGCCAGGCTCGGGGGCCAATACGCAGATCAAGGCCATGATCACCAAGAACCAGTTTGGCCTGGGCAAATTCCAGCTGGTCGAGTCCAGCGAAGCGGGCATGCTCGCCGCGGTCGACCGCGCCGTGCGGCGCAAGGAAGCCGTGGTGTTCTTCGGCTGGGCACCGCACCCGATGAACGTGAACATCGACATGGCCTACCTGGGTGACAGCCAGGACGCCCTCGGCCCCGACGAAGGCCGTGCCACGGTGTGGACGGTGACCGCGCCGGACTACGCCGAACGCTGCCCCAACGCCAACCGCCTGCTGGCCAACCTGAAATTCAGCGCCGAGGACGAGAGCCGCATGATGCAGCCGCTGCTCGACCACAAGGACGCGCTGGAGTCGGCCCGCCAGTGGCTCAAGGACCACCCCGAGGACAAAGCCCGCTGGCTTGAGGGTGTGACCACCTTTGACGGCAAGCCGGCTGCGGACAACCTCAAGCTCACCGCCAACTGATCCGGCCTCTTCGCCTGTAGGAGCGGCCTTGTGTCGCGAAAGGGCTGCGCCAGCAGCCCCAGGATTTGTGCGCGCTGCTGAAATCTGGGGCCGCTTCGCGGCCCTTTCGCGACACAAGGCCGCTCCTACAAGCGAAAGGGCCAGCACAAACAACACAAGGAACAAAGCCATGAACCACGACGTCATCATCACCTGCGCCCTCACCGGCGCTGGCGACACGGTCGCCAGAAGCCACCTGGTCCCGGTCACCCCGAAACAGATCGCCGAATCCGCCGTCGAAGCCGCCAAAGCCGGCGCCACCGTGGTCCACTGCCACGTCCGCGACCCACAGACCGGCCGTTTCAGCCGTGACGTGGCGCTGTACCGCGAAGTCATGGAGCGCATCCGCGAAGCCGACGTCGACATCATCGTCAACCTCACCGCCGGCATGGGCGGCGACCTGGAAATCGGCCCGGGCGAATCGCCGATGGAGTTCGGCCCCGGCACCGACCTGATCGGCCCGCTGGAGCGCCTGGCCCACGTCGAAGCCCTGCTGCCGGAAATCTGCACCCTCGACTGCGGCACCCTCAACTTCGGCGACGGCAACGCCATCTACGTCTCCACCCCCGCGCAACTGCGCGCCGGTGCCAAGCGCATCACCGAGCTGGGTGTGAAAGCCGAGCTGGAGATTTTCGACACCGGCCACCTGTGGTTCGCCAAGCAGATGATGAAAGAAGGCCTGCTCGAAGACCCATTGTTCCAGCTGTGCCTGGGCATCCCGTGGGGCGCGCCGGCTGATACCACCACCATGAAGGCCATGGTCGACAACCTGCCGGCCAACGTCACCTGGGCCGGCTTCGGCATCGGCCGCATGCAGATGCCGATGGCGGCTCAGGCCGTGCTGCTTGGCGGCAACGTGCGGGTGGGCCTGGAAGACAACCTGTACCTGGACCGTGGCGTGCTGGCCAGCAATGGCCAGCTGGTGGAACGCGCTGCCGAAATCATCACCCGCATGGGTGGCCGCGTGCTCAGCCCGGCAGAAGGCCGGGAAAAAATGAACCTCAAGCGCCGCTGATCCCACTCAGGAGACCGATATGCCCTTCATCACCGAGATCAAGACCTTCGCCGCCCTGGGTAGCGGCGTGATCGGCAGCGGCTGGGTCGCCCGCGCCCTGGCCCATGGCCTGGACGTGGTCGCCTGGGACCCTGCACCTGGCGCGGAGCCGGCGCTGCGCAAGCGTATTGCCAATGCCTGGCCAGCGCTTGAGAAGCAGGGGCTGGCGCCCGGCGCGTCACAAGCCCGCCTGAAGTTCGTCGCCACCATCGAAGAATGCGTACGCGGTGCCGATTTCATTCAGGAAAGCGCACCAGAGCGGCTGGACCTGAAGCTCGACCTGCACGCAAAAATAAGCGCCGCGGCCAAGCCCGAGGCCATCATCGGCTCCAGCACTTCCGGCCTGCTGCCCAGCGAGTTCTACGAGTCTGCCACGCACCCCGAGCGCTGCGTGGTGGGCCACCCGTTCAACCCGGTGTACCTGCTGCCGCTGGTGGAAATCGTCGGTGGCAAACGTACCGCGCCCGAAGCCATCGAGGCGGCGAAGGTCATCTATACCGCCCTGGGCATGCGCCCGCTGCACGTGCGCAAGGAAGTGCCCGGTTTCATTGCCGACCGCCTGCTCGAAGCACTCTGGCGCGAGGCCCTGCACCTGGTGAACGACGGCGTGGCGACCACCGGTGAAATCGACGACGCAATCCGCTTTGGCGCCGGCCTGCGCTGGTCGTTCATGGGCACCTTCCTCACCTACACCCTGGCCGGTGGCGATGCAGGCATGCGCCACTTCATGTCGCAGTTCGGCCCGGCGCTGAAACTGCCGTGGACCTACCTGCCCGCACCGGAACTGACCGACAAACTGATTGACGATGTGGTGGACGGCACCTCGGCGCAACTGGGTGAACGCAGCATTGCCGCACTGGAACGCTATCGTGATGACACCCTGCTTGCAGTGCTTGAAGCCGTAAAGAGCAGCAAGCAAACGCACGGCATGTCGTTCGGCGAATGAGGAGCCCACAATGCCCGCACTGATCACCTATCGCACCCCAGTCCAGGAGGGCTGGGTGGACTACAACGGGCACCTGCGCGATGCCTTCTACCTGCTGATTTTCAGCTACGCCACCGATGCGCTGATGGAGCGCATCGGCCTGGATGCCGACAGCCGAGGGCAGAGTGGGCATTCGCTGTTCACCCTGGAGGCGCACATCAACTACCTGCATGAGGTGAAGCTTGGCACCGAGGTGTGGGTGCAGACGCAGATCGTCGGCGTTGATCGCAAGCGCCTGCATGTCTATCACAGCCTGCACCGGGCCGGGTTCGATGAGGTGCTGGCTGCCAGCGAGCAGATGCTCCTGCACGTTGACCTGGCGGGGCCGAAATCCGCGCCGTTCGAAGCGCGCAGCATGGCGGCGATACATCACCTGCAAACGCAACAGGATGATTTGTCGATACCCAACTACGTTGGCGCAACCATCCGCCGCCTGAGCCAGCCGGCGGACGGCTCAACCTGCTGACCCTTCGGCCCCTTACCCACGCACATCAACGGCTGGGCATAGGCGGTTGATCATGTGTATCAATATCGTAGGAGACACGATAGATGGCCCCGTTCATATACCCTCCCCCCCGATGAACCCTGATGAGGTTTTCAGGCAGCCCACTGGCACTGTCCCAATTGGCGACCTCAAAACGGCCTTTGTAAGACCCGCTGAAGCACAGGCTCTTGGCCGAGGTTTCGCTATGGAAGCAGAGCTTCCTGGCATCGCCAAGAAAGCCGTAAACCTTCGCCGAACGCGACTTGCCGTTGGACACCGCGCTACACGCAGCCCAGGTTGACAGGTCGTAAACAGCCCCGGCGGGGAGCCGAAGCTCACAAGAAGCACCTCGAAAATTCGCCTGCGAGTAGAGTTGGATGGTTAGTTTGTTATCCCTCGCATACTCAACGTGGTCGATATTGCCAACCAGTGGTTTCGAGCCGGAGTCTTCACGACGCAAGCCGTGCGGCAATGCCGCTTTCTTGTCGATATCTGCGACTTCAAAGTCGCCTGCATAGGCACCCACATAACAAGACGACAGATCGAGCCTGTAGGACTTCAAGCAAAACTTGCTGCCGTCGGTAAAGTCACTGACCTTCATTGATTTCACGGCGGTGCAAGGGGGCAGATGCATGCCGGGCACCATGAATATGCTGCACTGCTGACCGAGAAAATTACGCTCCGCATAAAGTTCAACATAGAGTCTAGGTGCGGTTGGTGGGGGGTAGAGGTTTTCGATTTCTTCCCGATGCTCATCGAGGGTGCGAGCCACATCATGGTGTTCGGGCGTACCTATTGGCACGCCTTGATAAGTGAGCCTTGGGTTGGAGAAATAGGGTATGGCCCCCCATGTGGTGACCATCCGGGTATGGAATTTCGGATTATCATGGCTATAACCGAACTTGTAGCCAGGCGATGTTCCGTTCCAACCGTGCGCGGCGCCCAACACGTGCCCAATCTCGTGAGCGAACGCTTCAGCAGCACCGACAATGACATAGCCGCCTGTGGCGACCTCACCCCCTGTACCCGGGTAGGACGTATACAGCGTTACCACGTCGGCCAGAAGCTCATCGCGCCAGCGCTGCACCTCATTATTCAAGTCTCGACCCGGCGTCCTGAAGTCCCTGAACTGCTCTACACCGGTCTTGTCGCCTTCCTTGTAATCAGGCTCCATGAACCCCGCAATACTGACAGTAACGGGTACATTCGAGTTGAGCATCACCTGATTGGCATCTTGCACGACACGGGCTAGCGTCGCACGGTAATCCGGGTTTTTGACGCGCCGTTCATGGGTTGTAAAAAACAGCACACGGATGGTGCTGTGGTCTGAACTTGGCACTCTGTGAGCACTGGGCTGTTGTGGCTGCCGACGCGGTTCAATGAACTTGTCGACAGGGCGCTTGGCTTCGTCGATCTGGACGAGCACATGTTGCCCGGCCCCAATATAGTGCAGTTCGTAGGAGACCCCGCCAATGTGAATAGCCCCCACCAACTTCTGCCCATCGCGGACGAGGGAGATCCAGGTAAAAGGATCAAAATCAATTTCAGTCGTGTTGCTTTCATCCGGCCCAGCCACCGAATCTCCGACCCACCCCACCATCCCCGGGGCCGGCGGATCGCTACGCCGCAGCCTGAAGGTAGCGTTCTTGTGCTCACCCAACGGAACACTCAGCGTTGTCGTGGCCGCGGTGACGACTGCTGCATTCACACGCACGCGATGCACCTGCTCGGTAGCGGGATCCTTTAACAGATCATTGAGCAATGGATGGATCTCGTTATTGTCCTGGAGAGCGACTGGATCATCATCTTCAGCCATTTGGAAAAGCTGCAAGGGCGGCGATATTGCCTCATCACTGCTGGCAAGCAGGCCCATGCTTGCCACGACCAATACGGTTGCTGAAATCAAACGCAGCCAGAACTTCATAGCGAATTCCCCATTTCACTGGAAAGTAAAATTACGGGGCAGTCGCCAACCGAAAACAACTGACAGATTTACCAGGTGTGCATCGGCCCTAGATGAACATGGAAGTGTTGGTTGATTGCACTGTTGTTTTCCAGCACCAGTGCACAGGCCGGGCAGGCCGATGCGCCGAGCCAGAACACACCCTGCGCCCAAAAAATAACCCCGGAAAGCCGTGAGCATCCGGGGCCAAGAGCGAGCAACATCCACTGTGCATGAACGAGGGTGACCAAACCCTCTGGTACCGTGAATGGCCTCAGTGTGGGGCCTGGGAAGGCGCTGGATTTAGCCGTAAACGACCTGTTCTTAGCCATGGCAGCCATGCCGGCATTCTGTTGTTGCGGGTCTGTCGCCCGCGTCACAGAATCGGTCGTAAATCACAGCAGCACTCTCTTCGCGATAAAAGGGACAACAGCCATGATGCATGCGGATTTGATTGATCAGGACGACCTGGCAGGCCACCTGCGGGCGCGTGGGTTCGACATTCCAGCCGGGGCCACTGCCGAGCAGGCCTGCGAGGCAGTGGTGCGCGGGCTGACCGAGCCCAATGCACGGGCCCTGAAGGGGATGGTGGAACAGATGTATACCGGTAGCGCGACGATTCTGCCGGCGGTACGCCAGGCCATCGACAAGCAGTTGTTGCCGGCATTGGCGCAGTTCAACAAGCGCGCCTGATTTCTTCTGTTACGGCCCTATCGCCGGCAAGCCAGCTCCCACAGGGATCGCATCAGGGCTGACAGGTGTTTGTCAGAAGATATCCAGCGCCT
>NZ_QJRK01000022.1:38837-97703 GCF_003205245.1 Pseudomonas sp. MB-090624
TGCCGGCATTGGCGCAGTTCAACAAGCGCGCCTGATTTCTTCTGTTACGGCCCTATCGCCGGCAAGCCAGCTCCCACAGGGATCGCATCAGGGCTGACAGGTGTTTGTCAGAAGATATCCAGCGCCTGTGAGATCGAGCGCCGCCCGCGCGGCGCTCGATCTCACAGGCACTGAAGAAGCAGCGCCTACCCTTGCCAGAAACCATAGAATCTCCCACAGGGATCACACAGGCTCAAGACCTGTGCAAGACCTACGGGAGCCGGCTTGCCGGCGATGCCGTTTCAGAGCCTTACGCTGGCAAAGGTCGATTCGTTACGCGCCTGACTCAGGGCAGCCATCGGCCCGCTGTGCGGCGACAAGGTCATGGCCTGCGGAATCGGCATCATTGCCACCTGCTGCGTGGTGTTGGAGCCCACGCGCTCATCACGCGGCGGAATGCCGAAGTACTCGCGGTAGCATTTGGAGAAGTGCGGCGTGGAGACGAAACCGCACACCGATGCAACTTCGATGATCGACATGGGTGTCTGTTTGAGCAGCTGCCGGGCGCGGATAAGGCGCAGCTTCAGGTAGTAGCGCGACGGCGAGCAGTGCAGGTACTTCTGGAACAACCGCTCGAGCTGGCGCCGCGACACCGACACATACACCGCCAACTCGTCCAGGTCGATAGGCTCTTCCAGGTTGGCTTCCATCAGCGCGACGATTTCCTGCAACTTCGGCTGGTTGGTACCGAGCATGTGCTTGAGCGGCACGCGCTGGTGATCCTGCTCGTTGCGAATGCGCTCGTAGACGAACATTTCGGAGATTGCCGCCGACAGCTCGCGGCCGTGGTCGCGGCTGATCAGGTGCAGCATCATGTCCAGCGGCGCGGTGCCGCCAGAGCTGGTGAAGCGGTTGCGGTCGAGGGTGAACAGGCGGGTACTCATGTTGACCCGCGGGTAGGCCTCCTGCATGGCGGCCAGGCATTCCCAGTGCACGCTGCAATCAAAGCCGTCGAGCAGGCCGGCACAGGCCAAGGCCCAGCTGCCCGTGCACACGGCACCCAGGCGCCGCGACTGACGCGCCTGGGCTTGCAGCCAGGTTACGTGCTCGCGGGTCACGGTGCGCTGAATGCCTACACCGCCGCAGACGATCACGGTGTCGATCGCAGGGGCGCTGTGCATGGCCGCGTCCGGGGTAATCTGCAAACCATCGCTGGCCCACACCTGGCCGCCATCGACCGTCAGCGTGTGCCAGCGGTACAATTCGCGGCCGGACAGCTGGTTGGCCATGCGCAGGGGCTCCACAGCCGAAGCCAGGGAAATCAGGGTGAAATTGTCCAATAGAAGAAACCCGATGGACTGGGGTGCTGTGCGGTTCTGGGACGTGGTCCCGGAGGTGTAGGACGTCATCGCGGTTTCTCCTCACACAAATGCTGGATGTGCCTCAGGCGGGCACTCATTTTCTTGTTATTGCCCCCGTCACATGCCGGGGGTGGGTGACCATTACCTACGCAAACGCCGTGCCTGAAATTGAATGGCCATCCAAAAAAACCTGAAAACGACCCCTTTGTCAGGCAAATCATAGGCTTTGGATGTGCTGGCCAAGTTGTCTCAAACAGCCGTGCTAGGCGCCGTGCGGGTAACGGCTGAGCAGTTTGGTGACACGCCATTGGGCAGTTGCCCAGAAACGACACTGTTTAGTGTCACCGACAAGTCCCACACTGATTACGACATCCGGCAATTGGCAGATTCGAGTGCACCATAAAGGAGCACTGGCAGGCCTTTTGCGCTGCCTTGAAACTCGAGGGCCTCTTGCCGGGTTCAACCGCCAAGAGGCCCTGGGTGCCTACTGGAACATCAGCATTCGATGGCATTGACCGCCAGGCCACCGCGGGAGGTTTCCTTGTACTTGTCGTGCATGTCGGCACCGGTGTCGCGCATGGTACGGATCACCTGGTCGAGGGAAATGAAGTGCTCGCCATCGCCACGCAGGGCCATTTGCACCGCGTTGATGGCTTTTACCGCAGCAATCGCGTTGCGCTCGATGCACGGCACCTGCACCAACCCGCCCACCGGGTCGCAGGTGAGCCCCAGGTTGTGCTCCAGGGCAATTTCCGCGGCGTTTTCCAGCTGCGCCGGGGTCGCGCCCAACACTTGCGCAAGGCCGGCAGCGGCCATGGCGCAGGCAGAGCCGACCTCACCCTGGCAGCCTACTTCGGCGCCGGAGATGGAAGCGTTCTTCTTGCACAGGATGCCGACCGCCGCAGCGCCCAGGAAGAAATCGGTAACACTGGACTCGTCCACCTCATCGCTGAAGCGCATGTAGTAGTGCAATACCGCCGGGATGATGCCCGCCGCGCCGTTGGTAGGCGCCGTCACCATGCGCCCGCCTGCGGCGTTCTCTTCGTTGACAGCCAGGGCGAACAGGTTGACCCACTCCATGGCACTCATGGTCGAGCCGATCACGTTGGGCTTGCCGATCTCCTGCAGGCTGCGGTGCAGCTTGGCGGCGCGGCGGCGCACATTTAGCCCACCGGGCAACGTACCCTCGTATTTCAGGCCGTTGTTGACGCATTCCTGCATGGCTTGCCAGAGCTTGCGCAAGCCGGCGTGAATCTCCTCTTCACTGCGCCAGACCTTTTCGTTGGCCATCATCAATTGCGACACGCTGAGGTCGTTTTGCTTGCACAGCTGCAGCAGCTCGGCGGCGCTGTTGAAATCGTACGGCAGCACCGTCTGGTCGGCATCGAGCACGCCACTGGCGGCCTGCGCGGCATCCACCACAAAGCCGCCACCCACCGAGTAATAGGTGTCTCGGTGCAACTCGCCCTGCTCGCCTTCGGCAACCAAGGTCATGGCGTTGGGGTGGTAAGGCAGGTTTTCGTCCAGCAGCAGCATGTCGCGCGCCCACACGAACTCGACAGGCAGGCGCCCGTCCAGCTTGAGGGTATTGGTTTCGCGCAGGTCGGCGATGCGCGGCACGATCTGGGTCGGGTCAATGGCGTCTGGCCATTCCCCCATCAGCCCCATGATGGTGGCGTTGTCGGTGCCGTGGCCGACGCCGGTGGCCGACAGCGAGCCATACAGGCGCACCTCGATCCGCCGCACCCGTTCCAACTCGCCGCGCTCGCGCAGCCCTTGGACAAACAGGGCGCCAGCACGCATGGGGCCGACGGTGTGGGAGCTGGAAGGCCCGACACCGATCTTGAACAGGTCGAACACGCTGATGGCCATTACCGAATCACCTCTTGCTGGGCTTGTCTGTGCGCGCCATGCGCACGGCGGGGTAGCTGCTAGGCTCAAGCAGGGCCGCCTTGAATTGCCAGCATCATCGGGCTTTTACCGGCCGCCTCGCCGTCTGCAACCGACGCCATTTTGTCCAGCAGCGCCGCACCGGTTTCACCTGGGGAATGGGCCCGACACGCCGTTTTCCATCGGCCTGTTGACGCAAAAATGCGGGCGAGGGGTTGGAAAAATCCATAAGCGACATCGCCCATACTGGATACGACCCGTTCCGTACTGGATACGACCCTACCAGTAGGCGATTGCCCGGCGGTGGAGGATTATCGAAAGCGACTCGTAAAGCACGGCCACGCATCCTGCCCTCTGCAGGCCTGGTCGACCGGACCGTCAGAACGTTCGGCGACCCACGCGAACCCGAAGACAAAATCTCAGGAGTCCACCCATGAAAGGTACACCCTCGCTGTTGCTGGTTGCGTTGCTGTCCGCACCGTTGCTGGCTCAGGCCGCCGAGCCCGAGCAGTGCCAGACGGTCCGTTTCTCCGATGTCGGCTGGACCGACATCACGGTCACCACTGCGACCACCAGCGTTGTGCTCGAAGCACTGGGTTACAAAACCCACACCACCATGATCTCGGTACCGGTGACCTACAAGTCGCTGGCTACCGGCAAGGACCTGGACGTGTTTCTCGGCAACTGGATGCCGACCATGGAAAACGATATCAAGCAGTACCGCGACGCCGGCACTGTGGACACCGTGCGCGCCAACCTGGAAAACGCCAAGTACACCCTGGCCGTGCCCCAGGCGCTGTATGACAAGGGCCTGAAGGATTTCAGCGACATTGCCAAGTTCCAGAAGGAGCTGGGCGGCAAGATCTACGGCATCGAACCCGGCAACGATGGCAACCGCACCATCCAGAGCATGATCGACAAGAACGCCTTCGGCCTGAAAGACGCCGGCTTCAAGCTGGTGCAGTCCAGCGAGGCCGGCATGCTGTCGCAGGTCGACCGGGCGCAGAAACGTGGCGAAGCCATGGTGTTCCTGGGCTGGGAACCGCACCCGATGAACACCCGCTTCAAGATGCAGTACCTGACCGGAGGGGACGAATACTTCGGCCCCGACTTCGGCAAGGCGACCGTATACACCAACACCCGCAAAGGCTACGTGCAGGAGTGCAGCAACGTTGGCCAACTGCTGAAGAACCTGTCGTTCGAGCTCAAGGATGAAAGCACCATGATGGGCTACGTCCTGGACGACAAGATGAAGCCCGAGGCCGCTGCCAAGAAATGGCTCAAGGACAACCCAGGCAAGCTGGACACCTGGTTGGCCGGCGTGACTACCGTGGATGGCAAACCCGGCCTGGAGGCGGCCAAGGCCAAGCTGACGCAATAACGCAATTCGCCATAGCGCTACCTCGGGGCAGGACCGTGCCTGCCCCGGGTTGAGTTCAATCTATGCAGGTGGAAGCTCGCTATCATGCTTATCGATCAGAAAATACCGCTGGGTCAGTACATCGCCTCGTTCGTTGAATGGCTGACCCTGCACGGCGCGAATTACTTCGACGCCATCGCACAGGGCCTGGAGTTCATGATCCACGGCGTCACCAGTGCCTTGACCTGGTTCAACCCGTTCGTCCTCACCGCCCTGTTCGCCGCCCTGGCGCACCTCATCCAGCGTAAATGGTCGCTGACCGCATTCGTCGCCCTGTCGTTCCTGTTGATTCTCAACCTGGGTTACTGGCAGGAAACCATGGAAACCCTGGCACAAGTGACCTTCGCCACCGTGGTGTGCGTGGCCATCGGTGTGCCGCTGGGCATCGTCGCCGCGCACAAACCGATGTTCTACACCGCCATGCGCCCGGTGCTCGACCTGATGCAAACGGTGCCCACCTTCGTGTACCTGATCCCCACCCTGACGCTGTTCGGCCTGGGCGTGGTGCCAGGGCTGATCTCGACCGTGGTGTTCGCCATTGCCGCCCCTATCCGCCTCACCTATCTGGGCATCTGCGACGTACCGCAGGAGCTGATGGACGCCGGCAAGGCGTTTGGCTGCTCGCGCCGCCAACTGCTCACCCGTATCGAACTGCCGCATGCGATGCCCAGCATCGCCGCCGGCGTTACCCAGTGCATCATGTTATCGCTGTCGATGGTGGTGATCGCCGCCCTGGTCGGCGCTGACGGCCTGGGCAAACCTGTGGTCAACGCACTGAACACCGCCGATATTTCCCTGGGCTTCGAAGCGGGCCTGGCGATCGTGCTGCTGGCGATCATGCTCGACCGTATCTGCAAGCAACCGGAACTGCCGGTAAGGGGTGAAGCATGAGCATCATTCGTTTCGAAGACGTCGACGTCATTTTCTCCAACAAGCCACGCGAGGCGCTGGCACTGCTGGACAAAGGCCAGACTCGCGAGCAGATCCTCAAGCAGACCGGCCTGGTGGTGGGCGTAGAAAAAGCCAACCTGGACATCCAGAAGGGCGAGATCTGCGTGTTGATGGGCCTGTCCGGTTCGGGCAAGTCGAGCCTGCTGCGCTGCATCAACGGCCTGAACACCGTCAGCCGCGGCAAGCTGTTTGTCGAACATGAAGGCAAGCACATCGACATCGCCCACTGCACCCCGGCCGAGCTGAAAATGATGCGCACCAAGCGCATTGCCATGGTGTTCCAGAAGTTCGCCCTGATGCCCTGGCTGACGGTACGCGAGAACATCAGCTTTGGCCTGGAAATGCAGGGCCGGCCAGAGAAGGAACGGCGCAAGCTGGTCGACGAGAAGCTTGAGCTGGTGGGCCTGACCCAGTGGCGCAACAAGAAGCCGGACGAACTGTCGGGCGGCATGCAGCAACGTGTTGGCCTGGCCCGCGCGCTGGCGATGGACGCCGACATCCTGCTGATGGACGAACCCTTCTCGGCACTGGACCCGCTGATCCGCCAGGGCTTGCAGGATGAACTGCTGGGCCTGCAGGCCAAGCTGAGCAAGACCATCGTGTTCGTCAGCCATGACCTGGACGAGGCGTTGAAGCTGGGTAGCCGTATCGCGATCATGAAAGACGGCCGGATCATCCAGTACAGCAAGCCGGAAGAAATCGTGCTAAACCCGGCCGACGAGTACGTGCGTACCTTCGTCGCCCACACCAACCCGCTGAACGTACTTTGCGGCCGCAGCCTGATGCGCAGCCTGGACAACTGCAAACGGGTCAATGGTTCGGTGTGCCTCGACCCGAGCGGCGACTCGTGGCTGGACCTGGGCGAAGGCAACTCGATCAAGCGCGCACGCCAAGGGCAAAACGGCCTGGAGATGCAGCAATGGGCGCCGGGGCAGTCGGTGGAAGGCCTGGGGCGTCGGCCGACGCTGGTGCATGCGGACATCGGCATGCGTGAAGCGCTGCAGATTCGCTACCACACCGGCAACAAGCTGGTGCTGCAGGAGAACGACAAACTGGTGGGGATTCTGGGGGATACCGAGCTGTATCACGCACTGCTTGGCAAGAACCACGGGTGATGCAATTGGGGCCGCGCTGCGGCCCTTTCGCGGGCACGCCCGCTCCCACAGTGTAGGAGCGGGCGTGCCCGCGAAGGGCTGCCAAGCAGCCCCAATCAATGTTTCAGCGAACGACGATCCCGCGCGCTGCCATGTAGGCCTTGGCCTCCGGCACCGTGTACTCGCCAAAGTGGAAAATGCTGGCCGCCAGCACCGCGCTGGCATGCCCTTGCACAATACCGTCAGCCAGGTGCTGCAGGTTACCCACCCCGCCCGAGGCAATCACTGGAATACCCAGCGCATCGCTGATGGCCCGGGTAACCCCCAGGTCGAAGCCGCTCTTCATGCCGTCCTGGTCCATGCTGGTCAGCAGGATCTCGCCGGCACCCAGGCCCTCCATCTTCTTCGCCCATGCCACCGCATCCAGCCCGGTCGGCTTGCGCCCACCGTGGGTGAAGATTTCCCAGCGGGGTTCTTCACCCGGCCCGGACACCTTCTTGGCGTCGATGGCCACGACAATGCACTGCGAGCCAAAACGGTCTGCCGCCTCGCCCACGAACTCCGGGTTGAATACCGCGGCGGTGTTGATCGACACCTTGTCTGCCCCGGCATTGAGCAGGTTGCGGATGTCCTGCACGGTACGCACGCCACCGCCCACGGTCAGCGGGATGAACACCTGGCTGGCCATGCGCTCGACGGTATGCAGGGTGGTATCGCGGCCATCGACGCTGGCGGTGATGTCGAGGAAAGTGATTTCGTCGGCACCCTGCTCGTTGTAGCGACGGGCAATTTCCACCGGGTCGCCGGCATCACGGATGTTCTCGAACTTGACGCCCTTGACCACCCGGCCGTTGTCCACGTCCAGGCAAGGGATGATGCGTTTAGCTAAAGCCATGGAAGCTCCTGGGGGCAGCTGCAAGCTTCAAGCGGCAAGCTGCAAGATAAAGCAGTACGCGGTCCGGCTTTTCTCTTGCAGCTTGCAGCTTGCAGCTTGCCGCTCCTATTCAATAGTTGTCGCAGAAGGCCTGGGCCTCGGCCACGTCGAGGGTGCCTTCGTAGATGGCACGGCCGGTGATGGCGCCGATGATGCCGGGGGCCTTGGCGTCCAGCAGAGCCTTGATGTCACCCAAGTTGTGAATGCCGCCCGAGGCAATTACCGGAATCGAGGTGGCTTCGGCCAATGCCTTGGTGAATGGCACGTTGCAGCCTTGCATCATGCCGTCCTTGGCGATGTCGGTGTAGACGATCGCCGAAACGCCATCGGCCTCGAAACGCTTGGCCAGGTCGATGACCTGCACCGAGCTGACTTCGGCCCAGCCGTCGGTGGCGACGAAGCCGTCCTTGGCATCCAGGCCAACGATGACCTTGCCCGGGAAGGCCTTGCACGCCTCGGCGACGAACGCTGGCTGCTTGACCGCCTTGGTGCCGATGATCACATAGCTGACGCCAGCCTTGACGTAGTGCTCGATGGTTTCCAGCGAACGAATGCCGCCGCCGATCTGAATCGGCAGGGTGGGGTAGCGCTTGGCAATGGCAGTGACCACTTCACCGTTGACCGGCTGGCCTTCGAAGGCGCCGTTCAGGTCGACCAGGTGCAGGCGGCGGCAGCCACCCTCGACCCACTTGGCGGCCATGCTCACCGGGTCGTCGGAGAATACCGTGGAGTCTTCCATACGGCCCTGGCGCAGGCGCACGCAGGCACCGTCCTTCAGATCGATAGCGGGGATAATCAGCATGCTCTTTCCTTCGTCAATTCAAGCGGCAAGTTGCAAGCGACAAGCTGCAAGCAATGCGCGTCGTGTATTCGATAGGCGATCCAGCTTCGGCTTGCAGCTTGAAGCTTGCAACTTTCAGCTTTTTTCAAGCGCCCACAGATCGCTTTCGATGCTCTCGAACCGCTCCTTGAGGTGCAGCTGAACATCGGCAATCGCCCTGTTGTAGTAATGGGGTGCAATTTCTTTGCTGAACAGCTCAAGGACCTCAGCCACCTCGAAAGACCCCAGCTCCAGCTCGAAACGGTCTTCGAGGAAGCGTTTGAGCGTAGCGAGCGCGTCGCGCTCCTGCTCAGGAGCCAGGGTGATGATCGGGGCCTTGGTCTTTGACCTGCTCATTTACCAACGCCCGTCCCAGGCGACGAAATTCTGCAGCAGCTGCAGGCCATGGGTATGGCTTTTCTCCGGGTGGAACTGCACGGCGAAGCGCGAGCCATCGGCCAGTGCGGCAGCGAAATCGACGCCGTAGTGGCCACGGCCGACCACCTGGCCAGGCTTGCCGGCATTGATGTAGTAGCTGTGCACGAAATAGAAACGTGCGCGGTCCGGAATGTCGTGCCACAGCGGGTGGTGGATGGTCTGGCTGACTTCGTTCCAGCCCATGTGCGGCACCTTCAGGTGCTCGCCGTCTTCTTGCAGGTCTTTGCCAAAGAAGCGCACCTGGCCGGGGAACAAACCGATGCAGTCGACGCCGGTGTTCTCCTCGCTGTGTTCGAGCAGTGCCTGCATACCCACGCAGATGCCCAGGAACGGCCGGTCCTGGCTGACTTCGCGCACCAGGCTGTCGAAGCCCAGGCGGCGGATTTCGGCCATGCAGTCGCGAATCGCACCTACCCCAGGGAACACCACGCGATCCGCCTCGCGGATGACCGCCGCATCACTGGTCACCAGCACTTTACCGGCACCGACGTGCTCGAGCGCCTTGGCCACCGAGTGCAGGTTGCCCATGCCATAGTCGAGTACGGCTACCGTCTGCATTTACAGGCACCCTTTGGTGGACGGCATCTGGCCGGCCATGCGCTCGTCCAGGGTGACCGCCATGCGCAGGGCACGGCCGAACGCCTTGAACACGGTTTCGATCTGGTGGTGAGTGTTATGGCCACGCAGGTTGTCGATGTGCAGGGTAACCAGGGCGTGGTTGACGAAGCCCTGGAAGAACTCCTGGAACAGGTCGACATCGAAGCCACCGACGCTGGCCCGGGTATACGGCACATGCATTTGCAGGCCGGGGCGGCCCGAGAAGTCGATGACCACGCGCGACAGCGCTTCGTCCAGCGGCACGTAGGCGTGGCCGTAGCGGAAGATGCCCTTCTTGTCACCGATGGCCTGGGCGAATGCCATGCCCAGGGTGATGCCAACGTCTTCGACGGTATGGTGGTCGTCGATATGGGTGTCACCCTTGCACTCGATATCCAGATCGATCAGCCCGTGGCGGGCGATCTGGTCCAGCATGTGTTCCAGGAAAGGCACACCGATATCGAATCGGGCCTTGCCACTGCCATCGAGGTTGATCGAGCACTTGACCTGGGTTTCCAGGGTGTTGCGCTCGACGGAAGCCTTACGTTCGACCATCACCAGCTCCGCAAAATCATTGGGCGAAAAGGGTGCCATTATAGGCCCAGAACGCGCCAGCTTGAAACGCGGATGACATATGGCAAAGCGAGCAATGACGGGGGGTTGATAGCGCTACAGGTCTATACAACCGGGTGAAGGGGGCTGCTTTGCAGCCCATCGCGACACAAGGCCGCTCTACAGGCCCCACCGTGTTCAAAGCCTAGGGTGGACCTGTGGGAGATTCTATGGTTTCTCGCAAGGGTAGCCGCAGCATCTTCAGCGCCTGTGAGATCGAGCGCCGCCCGCGCGGCGCAATCGCGAGCTGCGCTCGCTCCTACGTTTGTTTCGGGCCAGTAACGCCTGTGACAGGCGCGCGCGGCCGCCTTGTTTGTACGGCGCGATATTGAGGCATGCACCAAGGCGTTCGCGCGCGAATCCCACAGGAATAATTGGCCCGAAACAAACGTAGGAGCGAGCGCAGCTCGCGATTGCGCCGCGCGGGCGGCGCTCGCTCTAACAGGCGCTGCATACCTTGTGGCAAACACCTGTCAGCCCTGATGCGATCCCCGTGGGAGCTGGCTTGCCGGCGATAGGGCCGGTACAGCCGGCAAATTCAGCCGGCTGTATCACTCATCAATGGAACAGTACCGCCGTCTTCTGCAGGGTAATCCACACCCCCCAGGCCAACGGCACAACCACCACTGCCCAGGCCAGCAGCACCAGCGGCAGGCTACCCGGCGCGGCTTTCCACTCCAGCGAACGCGCGCCATCGGCGCCCTTGTCATGGCTCAACGCCCGCTCGGCCGCCAGCTCGGCATCGCTCATGAAGTGCTTGTCGGCAACCGGCCGCACCAGCATGTTGCAGATAAAGCCCAGCACCAGCAGCCCGGCAAGGATATACAGCGTCATGTCATAGGCTGCCGCGCGTTCTACCCCGGCTGCCAGCTGCGACTCGCGCAGGTAGGTGATCAGCACTGGCCCCAGCACACCTGCAGCCGCCCAGGCGGTCAGCAGGCGCCCATGAATGGCACCGACCATCTGCGTACCGAACAAGTCGGCCAGGTACGCCGGCACCGTGGCGAAGCCACCGCCATACATCGACAGGATGATGCAGAACGCCGCCACGAACAGCGCCACATTGCCCAGGTGGCCCATGTTCGGCACCAGGCTGTACAAGCCCACGCCCAGGGCGAAGAAAGCGAAGTAGGTGTTCTTGCGCCCGATGTAGTCGGAGAACGATGCCCAGAAGAACCGGCCACCGATGTTGAACAGGCTCAGCAGGCCGGTGAAGCCGGCGGCGATCGCGGCGATCTGCGCCAGTTGCGCGGCGTTCAGCTCGCTGAAGGTGAGCTCGTTGCCCAGCAGCTTGCCAGCGAACACTTCCTGCAGCAGCGGCGAAGCCATGCCGATGATACCGATGCCGGCAGACACGTTCAGGCACAGCACCAGCCAGATCAGCGCAAATTGCGGGGTTTTCCACGCCACACTGACGTGCACGTGGCGGTCGGTGACCATGGTGTTGCCGGCTTTTTTCAGCGGCGCAGTCCAGCCTTCAGGCTTCCAGCCGGTGGGCGGCACGCGGTAGGCCAGGGCGCCGGCAGTCATGAACACGAAGTAGATCGCCGCCATGGCAACGAAGCTCTGCCACACCCCCACTTCCTGCGCGTTGCCAAAGTGGCCCATCAGTGCGGTGGCCAGTGGCGCACCGACCATGGCGCCGCCGCCAAAGCCCATGATGGCCATGCCGGTGGCCATGCCGCGCTTGTCCGGGAACCATTTGATCAGGGTCGATACCGGCGAGATATACCCCAGCCCCAGGCCGATACCGCCGATCACCCCGGAACCCAGCCACATCAGCCACAGTTGGTGGGTTTTGACCCCAATGGCCGAAATCAGCATGCCGCCACACCAGCACAGCGCCGATACCAGGCCAGCCTTGCGTGGGCCGGCGTGCTCCAGCCAGCCACCCAGCACGGCCGCCGAGCAGCCCAGGAAGACGAAGAACAGGGTGTAGATCCAGCTCAGCATGGAAATCGGCCAGTCGCATTCGGCGCTGAACAGGCGGGCCACGAAGCCCATGTCGGCCGCGCACGCCACTGGGGCGGTGATACCCAGGGCTTGCGACAGTGGCAGCCAGAACACTGAGAAGCCATAGGCCATGCCGATACACAGGTGAATGGCCAGGGCAGCTGGCGGAACCAGCCAACGGTTGAAGCCCGGGCGGGCGATGATGCGCTCCTTCGACAGGAAGCCTGGCGTACTCGCCGGGGCGCCCGTCGTGACGGTACTGGTCATGAACGTGATCCTTTTCTTATAGGGTGAGGGCAGGCAAAGCGGCGCAAGGTTAGCAGGATCGAGTCGCGTGAAAGCAATCTGATATCGTGTTTTTTTTGCTTGGCTGAATCGATCATGTCCCCCTTTTAAAGACGTACTACCGACTAAAAGCGTAGGAAATATCCTGCATCTCTGGTCGAATACGCAGGGATATGCATGGCGGCGCTATACTCAGCCGCTTGAATTTCAAAATCGGACTACAAGGATTCGCCCATGAAAGCGTTCGGCAAAATCCTGGGACTGGGGCTTCTCGGGTTGCTGCTGATCATCGTGGCGCTGGGCTTCGCCCTGACCCACCTATTCGATCCCAACGACTATAAAGACGAGATTCGCCAACTGGCACGCGACAAGGCACATGTCGAACTGACCCTCAACGGTGATATCGGCTGGAGCCTGTTCCCATGGCTGGGGCTGGAGCTGCACGAGGCCAGCATCGCCACCTTGGCCAAACCCAACGAGCCGTTCGCCGACCTGCAGATGCTCGGCTTGTCGGTACGGGTACTGCCGCTGCTGCGCCGCGAGGTGCAAATGAGCGACGTGCGCGTCGAGGGCCTGAACCTGACCCTGGCCCGTGACGAACAAGGCCATGGCAACTGGGAAGACATTGGCAAACCGCTGCCTGCGCAGCCTGGCACTGCCACCGACGCACCGGCCCAGGCCCCCTCCGAGCAGAAACCCGCGGCCGCCGACGGCAACGAACGCCCTGTCAAGCTGGACATCGACAGCCTGACCGTCAACAACGCCCGGGTGCAGTACACCGACGCCAAGACCGGCCAGAGCTACAGCGCTGAAAGCATCCAGCTGAGCACCGGCCCCGTGCATGAAGGCGCGAACATCCCACTCAAGGCCAGTGCTTTTGTCAGTGCCAACCAGCCGAATATCAAAGCCCGCACCGAGCTGGCCGGCGAACTGCGTTTCGACCGCAAGCTCAAGCGCTACAACTTCGAGGACATGCGCCTGTCGGGCGAAACTTCGGGTGAACCGACCGGCGGCAAAACGGTGGCCTTCGTTGCCCAGGGCCAGTTGCTGGTCGACATGGCCGCCAACGTCGCCTCCTGGAACGGCCTGAAAGTCTCGGCCAACCAACTGCGCGCCCTGGGTGAACTGAACCTGCGCGACCTGGACAAGACCCCCCAGTTGAGCGGCGGCCTGTCCATTGCCCAGTTCGACCTGCGCACCTTCCTGGACGGCATCGGCCACCCGCTGCCGGCAACCAACGACCCGGCAGCCTTCGGCAAGCTGGAGCTGGTGACCCGCCTGCAAGGCACACCCAGCAGCCTGAGCCTGGATGACCTGGCAGTGAAGCTGGACGACAGCACGTTCAGCGGGCGCGTAGCCATCGAAGACTTCGCCAGGCAAGCCCTGCGCCTGCAGCTTAAAGGCGACAGCTTCGACGCCGACCGCTACCTGCCGGCCAAGAGCGAACAAGCCAAAGGCGCCACGGCTGCGCGCCAGGCCGAGGTCAAGCAACAGGAAGCCAGCGCGGTTGCCGGTGCCGGCACCACACCGTTGCCCAACGCACCGACCCAGGTGGCCTGGAGCGATGACAAGCTGCTGCCGGTCGACCGCCTGCGTACCCTGGACCTGCAGGCCGAGCTGGCCTTTGGCTCGCTGACCCTGGACAAACTGCCGATCGTCGACGCCCAGCTCAAGGCCAGCGGCCAGGGCGGCCTGCTGACCCTGCAAACCCTGCGCGGTGGCCTGTACAACGGCACCTTCGACGCCAAGGGTACGGTCGATGTGCGCCCTGCCGTGCCACAGCTGGGGGTCAGCACCCGCATCCAACGGGTGCCGGTGGAGCACTTCATCAAGGCCGACGGCAAGGAGCAGGCACCACCGGTCAAGGGCCTGCTGACCCTGACCAGTGATCTGACCGCCACCGGCAACAGCCAGAAGGCACTGGTAGACACGCTCAATGGCAGTGCAAACTTCACCATCAACGACGGTGTGCTGGTCAATGCCAACCTTGAGCAGCAACTGTGCCAGGCCATCGCCACCCTCAACCGCAAAACCCTCACCGGCGAGCCACGCGGCAAGGACACCCCGTTCCAGGAACTGCGTGGCAGCCTGGTGGTGCGCAATGGCGTTGCCAGTAACCCGGACCTCAAGGCACGCATCCCGGGCCTGACCGTGAACGGCCATGGCGACCTCGACCTGCGTGTACTGGGTATGGACTACAACATCGGCGTGATCGTCGAAGGCGACCAGCGTGCCATGCCGGACCCTGCCTGCCAGGTCAACGAGCGCTATGTGGGGGTTGAAGTACCGCTGCATTGCCGCGGCCCGCTGGAGCTGGGCGCCAAGGCCTGCCGCCTGGACCAGAACGGCCTGGGCAAGGTCGCAGCCAAGCTGGCCGGTGACCGCCTCAAAGACAAGATCGACGAAAAGCTCGATGAAAAACTCGGAGACAAAGTGAGCCCGGAATTGAAAGACGCGCTCAAGGGGCTGTTCAAGCGATGACCCCAGAGCAGTTCTCCAGCGCTGTGCTGGACTGGTACGACGAACACGGCCGCCACGACCTGCCCTGGCAACAGGGCATAACCCCGTACCGGGTGTGGGTGTCGGAAATCATGTTGCAGCAAACCCAGGTCAGCACCGTACTGAACTACTTCGACCGCTTCATGCAGGCGCTGCCGACCGTGCAGGCGCTGGCCGAAGCGCCCGAAGACGAAGTGCTGCACCTGTGGACCGGGCTGGGTTACTACGCGCGCGCCCGCAACCTGCAAAAAGCCGCGAAGATCGTCGTGGCGCAACATGGTGGCGAGTTCCCGCGCAGTGTCGAGCAGCTCACCGAGCTGCCCGGTATCGGCCGCTCCACGGCCGGTGCCATCGCCAGCATCAGCATGGGCATCCGCGCGCCGATCCTCGACGGCAACGTCAAGCGCGTGCTGGCCCGCTTCACCGCCCAGGGCGGCTACCCGGGCGAACCGAAGGTGGCAAACCAGCTGTGGGCCACGGCCGAGCGTTTTACCCCGCAGCAGCGCGCCAACCACTACACCCAGGCCATGATGGACATGGGTGCCACGCTGTGCACGCGCAGCAAGCCCAGTTGCCTGATCTGCCCGCTGCAACGTGGCTGCGAAGCCCACCTGCACGGTGAAGAAACCCGCTACCCCGAACCCAAACCGCGCAAGGCGCTGCCACAGCGCCGCACGCTGATGCCACTGCTGGCCAACCACGAGGGCGCCATTCTGCTTTATCGGCGCCCGTCCAGCGGCCTGTGGGGTGGCTTGTGGAGCCTGCCAGAGCTGGACGACATCGCCCAACTCGACGACCTGGCCTACCAGCACGGTTTGCGCCTGGCCGGCAGCCAGGCCATGGATGGCCTGACCCACACCTTCAGCCACTTCCAGCTGGCGATCGAGCCCTGGCTGGTGCGTGTCGCGCCGCTTGGCGAGCACGTGGCCGAGGCTGACTGGCTCTGGTATAACCTCGCCACCCCGCCGCGCCTGGGCCTTGCCGCCCCGGTGAAAAAACTGCTTAAGCGCGCGGCCGACGAACTGATTGCAGGAGATGCCTGATGACCCGCACCGTGATGTGCCGCAAATACCAAGAAGAACTGCCAGGCCTGGAACGCCCGCCCTACCCCGGCGCCAAGGGCCAGGACATCTTCGAACACATCTCGCAGAAAGCCTGGGCCGACTGGCAGAAACACCAGACCATGCTGATCAACGAGAAGCGCCTGAACATGATGAACGCCGAGGACCGCAAATTCCTCCAGGCTGAAATGGACAAGTTTTTCGCCGGTGAGGAATACGCCCAGGCGGAAGGCTACGTGCCACCCTCGGAATGACCCCACGAACCGTAAGCGACGGAATTAATTTAAAATTTTTTGAAAAAGTCGTTGACGGCCCGGGAGAAAATCTATTTAATTCACCTCGTCGCCCAGATAGCTCAGTCGGTAGAGCAGAGGATTGAAAATCCTCGTGTCGGCGGTTCGACTCCGTCTCTGGGCACCACCTTCAAGCTTCTGGTGGTTGCAAAGTTACCCGAAGCGACAACAAGAAACCCGCCAAGTGCGGGTTTTTTGTTGTCTGCGGTTTTTGCTCAAGCTTTGGCAGCTAAAGCATTTCGCCGCCAAGGCCCCATAAGCTTTACCCCACTGAGCGTGGCAGCACTTCGGCATGGAGCCGAACGCCAAGCGCCGCCATTACCTTCATGATGGTCGCCAGGCTCGGATTACCTTCAGCAGACAAGGCCTTGTACAACCCTTCCCGCGTGAGCCCAGTATCACGTGCCAACTGAGCCATACCACGAGCGCGAGCGATGTCACCCAAGGCAGCAGCGAGCAGTGCAGGGTCGTTTTCCTCCAGACAGGCCTCAAGGTACAAGGCCATGTCCTCTTCAGTTTTCAAATGGTCCACAGCGTCCCATTTGGTCAGTTTGATGTTTGTCATGATGGTCTCCTAGAGGTCACGAGCCAGCTTGAGCGCGGATTTGATATCCCTGGCTTGGCTAGATTTGTCGCCACCTGCCAGAAGGATGATCACTTCATAACCTCGCTGAACGAAATACACCCGATAGCCCGGACCATAATCGACCCGAAGCTCGGACACCCCCTCAGCAACTGGCTTACAGTCACCCTTCACTCCGAGCTCCGAGCTCCAACCGCCGCAACCGGGCGTTTATGCGAGCTTTCGCCCGCGGATCCCGCAGTGCTACGAACCACCTTCGGTAGGTTTCGGTCTGGATTAATGTATGCATGAAGAAAATGTAAACCACAGTTCACACTACAGACAATGTGTAGCTGTTTCAAACTGTTTGTGCGGGGGTCCTGCCCTGCCTCCTCCAGCAGCTGCACTTGGGTTTCCTGGGCAACTGCGCTTCAATACGCGCACCTACCGAACACACCCAAGGATTCAAGCCCTCATGGCCACCCCTACCAAGCAACAAAAACGCGCCAAGCGTGCCGCCAGCAAGGCCAAGCAGAACCGCATGGTACGCAGCGGGCAGGCGGTCAAGGCCAGTGCCGGTGACAGCGCCAGCGTCGAGCAGGTGTACAACAAGGCGATGGAGTCGGGCAGCTACGACGCCATGTTCACCAAAATGAAGGAAGCACAGGAGAGCGGCGGCCTGGTGCCGATGATTTCGGTATTCCTGGTAGACCCGCTTCTGGCGCTGGTTCTCAAGGGGCACAAGGAAGAACACGCCACCGACTATATCGTGCTGGTGTTCACCGCCTACCGCGCGTGGCTCGACGGCGCCGATGAAGAGGCGACCATGGCCTGGCTGGAGAGCGATGAGTTCCAGGCGGCCTATGTAGCGGCCTCCGAGCTGGTGGCCAAGCAGCAGCAAAAACAGTTTGGCTAACAGGGTCATGTAGCCTGTACCGGCCTCTTCGCGGGCTCGCCCGCTCCCACAGGTCAAGCACAAGCTCGAAGGCAACGCCGCCCCTGTGGGAGCGGGCATGCCCGCGAAAGGGCCGGCCCAGGCAACAAAAAAGGCCGCGCCCCTCTCAGGACGCGGCCTTTTCAGTGCAGCCAGCGTGGATTAGTTATCCAGCGCCACCCGCCCGGCAGCTTCACGCTTGCGGTGCACCAGCAAGCCAGCCGCCACCACACCAATGCTCAGCAGCGCCGTTGCGATAATCTCGGCACGGTGGTCCTCGCGCAGGGCCATCACCACCAGAATCGCCACGATGAAGGCAATGGTCGCCCAGGTCAGGCCCGGGAACAGCCACATCTTGAAGGTGATCTTCTCACCACGGGCCTCACGCTGTGCGCGCATGCGCAGTTGCGACACGGCAATCACCAAGTACACCAGCAGCGCAATCGCACCCGAACTTGCCAGCAGGAACTCGAACACCTGGGCCGGGGCCACGAAGTTGGCGAACACGCACAGGAACGCTGCAGCCGTGGACAGCAATACCGCCACATGCGGCGTAGCGGCCTTGGTGGTGCGCTGGGCAACAGCCGGGGCATCACCGCGCTTGCTCAACGAGAACAGCATGCGCGAAGAGGTGTACAGCGCCGAGTTCAGGCAACTGGTCACCGCAACCAGCACCACGATGTCGACGATCAACTTGGCATTCGGCACGCCGATGCGGCTGAGCACGGTCTGGTAGGAACCGGTTTCGGCCAGCGCCGGGTCGTTCCACGGCACCAGAGCCACCACCAGGAAGATCGAAACCAGGTAGAACAGGCAGATACGCCAGATCACCGAATTGGTCGCGCGGCTGATCTGCTTGCCCGGGTCTTTCGATTCGGCAGCGGCGATAGTGACGATTTCCGTACCCATGAACGAGAACATGGTGGTGAGCATGGCCGCCAGCACAGCACCCAGGCCGTTCGGCATGAAGCCCTGGGTGTCGAACAGGTGGCTGGCACCGCTGACCTGGCTATTGGGCACAAAGCCGAACATGGCCGCGCAACCCACAGCAATGAAGCCGATGATGGCCAGCACTTTCAACAGGGCGAACCAGAACTCGAACTCACCGTAGTTCTTTACGCTGCACAGGTTGGTCAGGGTCAGCGCCAAGGTGATAACCAAGGAAAACGCCCACAGGTCTACGGCAGGGAACCAGGCATGCAGAATGGCCGCAGCGGCGTTGGCCTCAAGCGGGATCACCAGCACCCAGAACCACCAGTACAGCCAGCCAATGGTGAAGCCGGCCCAGCGCCCGATGGCACGGTCGGCATAAGTAGAGAACGAACCGGTGTCAGGCGAGGCGACCGCCATTTCACCCAGCATGCGCATTACCAGCACCACCAGCGTACCGGCGGCGGCATAGGCCAGCAGCACGGCCGGGCCGGCGGCCGCGATGGCGTGGCCAGAGCCTACGAACAGGCCGGCACCGATGACGCCAGCGATGGACAGCATGGTCACATGCCGTTGTTTGAGCCCCTGAGCGAGGTCATTGGAATTGTTACCGCTCATTGAAACTACCTTTGTAAGGAGTGGACCACTGCGACTGCGGTTACGGAGCGCGCCTGGGGTTGGACTAGGCGTCGCTGCAATCGGCGGTTTCCTGCTGGCAATAAGCGCGCCAGGTGCGCACTGCATTCGTCAGAATGCTCGCAGGGCCTTGCACGGCGTGGTTTGGAGGGCATTCGGCCAGTAAGTGACCAAAAGGCCGTTAACAAGGCAGATTACTGAAATACCCACTTACAAACGCACCAAAGGTGCCCCTCGGTAACACCCGTGCACCGCTGCAATGCAAAAAAGTGCAACCCACAGGTACAACCAGGAATGCCGGATGGGTCTTCGCGGTCAAACCCGTGACTGCGAGGAGCGCGCAACCTGGAACGTCGGGTTTACCGGCGAATGGTCTAAAACCGCTTCCATGAGCTGCCCAAAGCTGGCACCATCGCGCCTTTTTTCATCAAGGCACTGGTGCTGGGCGACACCTTCGCAGACATCTGCGCGACGTTACGCTGTAGCGATGCGACAAACTGCCCCACCAGCGCCCACAGTCCCCGGCGACCCTGTTGGCCGTCATAATGCCGCTATGCTAGCTTGGCGCACGCCAGGAAGGCCGCCAACAGCTGGGAACGCACCCGTACACATGAGGACCGCACATGGCTCAGGCCACGCCCGCGCTGGAAATCCGCAATCTGCACAAACGCTACGGCGAGCAGGAAATTCTCAAGGGTATTTCGCTGACCGCTCGCGACGGTGACGTGATCTCCATCCTGGGGTCGTCAGGCTCCGGCAAGTCCACCCTGCTGCGCTGCATCAACCTGCTCGAAAACCCGCACCAGGGCGAAATCCTGGTCGCTGGCGAAAGCCTCAAGCTCAAGGCCGCCAAAAACGGCGACCTGATCGCCGCCGACAACCGCCAGATCAACCGCCTGCGCAGCGAAATCGGCTTTGTCTTCCAGAACTTCAACCTGTGGCCGCACATGTCGATCCTCGACAACATCATCGAGGCGCCACGCCGTGTACTCGGCCAAAGCAAGGCCGAGGCTGTAGAAGCCGCCGAAGCGCTGCTGAACAAGGTCGGCATCTACGACAAACGCCACAGCTACCCCGCCCAGCTTTCCGGTGGCCAGCAACAGCGCGCCGCCATTGCCCGTACCCTGGCCATGAAGCCCAAGGTCATCCTGTTCGACGAGCCAACCTCGGCGCTCGATCCGGAAATGGTCCAGGAAGTGCTTAACGTTATCCGCGCACTGGCCGAAGAAGGCCGTACCATGCTGCTGGTGACGCACGAGATGAGCTTCGCCCGCCATGTGTCCAGTGAAGTCGTCTTCCTGCACCAGGGCCTGGTAGAAGAACAGGGATCGCCGCAACAGGTCTTCGAAAACCCGACCTCGGCGCGTTGCAAGCAATTCATGTCCAGCCACCGCTAACGGAGCAATACATGCACACCTACAAGAAGTTTCTCCTGGCAGCTGCTGCCACGCTGGTGATGTCGGCGAACGCCATGGCCGCAGAAAAACTGCGCATGGGTATCGAAGCCGCCTACCCACCGTTCAACAACAAGGATGCCAGCGGTAATGTGGTCGGCTTCGACAAGGACATCGGCGACGCCCTGTGCGCCAAGATGAAGGTCGAGTGCTCGGTCGAGACCTCCGACTGGGACGGTATCATTCCGGCCCTCAACGCCAAGAAGTTCGACTTCCTGGTGTCGTCGTTGTCGATTACCGACGAGCGCAAGCAGGCTGTCGACTTCACCGACCCGTACTACTCCAACAAGCTGCAGTTCATCGCACCGAAGAACGTCGACTTCAAGACCGACGAGGCCTCGCTCAAGGGCAAGGTCATCGGCACCCAGCGCGCCACCCTGGCGGGCACCTACCTTGAAGACAACTACCCGGGCGTAGACGTCAAACTCTACGACACCCAGGAAAACGCCTACCTGGACCTGGTGTCCGGCCGCATCGACGGCATCCTGGCCGACAAGTACGTGCAGTACGAGTGGCTGAAAAGCAAAGACGGCTCCAACTTCGAGTTCAAGGGCGAGCCGGTCATGGACAGCGACAAGATCGGCATTGCCGTGCGCAAGGGTGACACCCAGCTGCGCGACAACCTGAACAAGGCCCTGGCAGAAATCAAGGCCGACGGCACGTACAAGAAGATCAACGACAAGTACTTCCCGTTCAGCATCGAATGATCCGCCCTGACCTGCGCGCCCCTGCGGCGCGCAAGTCCCTAGAATGACCTGCCCATGAATATCGACCTGCACGGATTCGGTCCGGCCATGATGGCCGGCACACTGATGACCGTAAAACTGGCGCTATGCGCCTTGCTGCTGGGCCTGGTTTTGGGCCTGCTTGGCGCCCTGGCCAAGACCTCTTCGATCAAGCCGCTGCAATGGCTTGGCGGTTTCTACTCGACCCTGGTGCGCGGCGTGCCCGAGCTGCTGTGGGTACTGCTTATCTATTTCGGCACCGTCGGGCTGATGAACACCCTCGGCGAAGCCCTGAACATGCCGGGCCTTGAGCTCAGCGCCTTCGCTGCGGGGGTGATTGCCCTGGGCCTGTGCTTCGGCGCCTACGCCACCGAAGTGTTCCGCGGGGCGATCCTGGCGATCCCCAAGGGCCACCGTGAAGCCGGCCTGGCGCTGGGCCTGTCCAAGGGCCGCATCCTGTCGCGGATCATTCTGCCGCAGATGTGGCGCATCGCCCTGCCCGGCCTGGGCAACCTGTTCATGATCCTGATGAAAGACACTGCCCTGGTGTCGGTGATCGGCCTGGAAGAAATCATGCGCCACGCGCAAATCGGCGTGACCGTGACCAAGGCACCGTTCACCTTCTACATGGTCGCGGCCTGCATCTACCTGAGCTTGACGGTCATCGCCATGACCGGCATGTACTTCCTGGAAAAACGCGCCGCTCGCGGCTTTGCGAGGGCCGAATAATGAACTGGGAAGTCATCTTCAAATGGCTGCCACGCCTGGCTGAAGGCGCCGTGCTGACCTTGGAGCTGGTGGCCATTGCGGTGGTTGCCGGGTTGATCCTGGCCATCCCCCTGGGCATTGCCCGTTCCTCGCGCCGCTGGTATGTGCGCGCCGTGCCGTTCAGCTATATCTTCTTCTTCCGTGGCACGCCGCTGCTGGTACAGCTGTTCCTGGTGTACTACGGCCTGGCGCAGTTCGATGCCGTGCGCTCCAGCGCGCTGTGGCCGTACCTGCGCGATCCGTTCTGGTGCACGGTGCTGACCATGACCCTGCACACGGCGGCCTACATTGCCGAGATCCTGCGTGGCGCCCTGCAATCGATACCCAAGGGCGAGATCGAGGCGGCACGGGCCCTGGGCATGTCGCGAGGCAAAACGCTGTTCTACATCATGCTGCCGCGCGCTGCGCGCATCGGCCTGCCGGCGTACAGCAACGAAGTGATCCTGATGCTCAAGGCCAGTGCCCTGGCCAGTACCGTGACCCTGCTGGAACTGACCGGCATGGCCCGCACCATCATCGCGCGCACCTACCTGCCAGTGGAGATATTCTTCGCGGCCGGGGTGTTCTACCTGGCGATCTCGTTCTTGCTGGTGCAAGGCTTCAAGCTGCTGGAGCGCTGGCTGCGCGTGGATGCCAGCCAGGGCCGTTGATCGCTCACCGACTGCTTCGCGGGCACGCCCGCTCCTACAAGGTATAGCGCCATATTCAAGGCTGGCGCTGTACTAGTGGGAGCGGGCGTGCCCGCGAAGAGGCCCTTAAAACCTACACACATCTACCCATGGCCAACTACCTCCACAGCGACCAGCTAAGCACCCGCTTCCAGGCCCTCGACCAGTTCCTGATCGAGCACCAACAGCTGTGGAAACCGCGCCCCTTCACCACCCTGCAACTGGACTGGGAAACCACCCACCCCGAGCTCGCCGCCCACTTGCGCAAGTCCTCCCTGGCAGATGCAGAACACCCCGACGCTGCCGATGTGTTGCCGGCCCCGTTCCCGCAACTGGCCCGGCAAGCCGAACAGCTATCCGCCCTGGGCAACCTCCCGGCAACTGACCTGCCCCCCGCCGCCCACCGCTTGGACGTAGCGGTCCCCGGCCGCAAGTGGCAGCAGATCGAAGCCTTCGCCAGCCACCTGGCCTTCCGCAACCAGCCCCGCCACTGGCTGGACTGGTGCTCGGGCAAAGGCCACCTCGGCCGCCGCCTGCTGCAACCCGGCCAGCAACTGACCTGCCTGGAATACGATGCCGAGCTGGTCGCCGCTGGCCAAGCCCTGAGTGCGCACCATCACCTGCCAGCCATGCACGTACACCAGGACGTGATGGCCGGCGACAGCGCCCGCCACCTTGATGGTGCAAAAAGCGTGGTTGCCCTGCACGCCTGTGGCGACCTGCATTTACGCCTGTTGCAGCTGGCCAGCCAGCAAGGTTGTCGGCAACTGGCCGTGGCGCCGTGCTGCTACAACCGGATCGCGCAGCAGCAGTACCAGGCGTTATCCACAGCCGCGCAAGCCTCCCGCCTGCAACTGTCGCTGGACGACCTTGGCCTGCCCCTGAGCGAAACCGTGACAGCCGGCGCCCGCGTGCGGCGCCAGCGCGACGCCTCCATGGCCCGCCGCCTCGGTTTCGACTTGCTGCAACGCCAGCAACGGCAACATGACGAATACCTGCCCACACCTTCCCTGCCTGTGGCCTGGCTGGAGAAGCCCTTCGAGCACTACTGCCGTGACCTGGCGCAGCTCAAAAACCTGCCGCTAAGCGGCAACCCTGATTGGGCAGCGCTGGAAGCCGCAGGCTGGCAACGCCTGGCCGAGGTACGCAACCTGGAGCGGGTGCGTAACCTGTTCCGCCGGCCGTTGGAGCTGTGGCTGGTGCTCGATCGCGCCCTCTTCCTGAAAGAGCAGGGTTTCGACGTGCGGCTGGGGCTTTTCTGCGACTATCCACTGACCCCACGCAACCTGTTGATCCTTGCTGAACGCGACCGTTAGCCGCAGCACAACCTGTGGATAACTCTGTGAACAAGCTTGTGATTACCTGTTGGAGCCAAGCGCTATTTCAAACGCTTGGCTTATTCCGCCGCGCACCTGCAGCCCAGCAAAAACAGGCATTTGCGCAAAGACAGGCGGTGTTGCGATGCGGCATGGCTTTCGCTAAAGCTGCGAATGCCACTTGTGCATAAACATTTCTTGTGGTTAGCACAGAGAGCGTTTGCGGGGCCCTAGTGCGCCTTGTTCTTGGCGATCTCGATATCGTTCATCAGCGCCTTGGCCATGTCGCACAGGTAATCGGCAGCACCCAGGAATTTATGGTCGTCTTCCATATCGCCCTCACGGACCAAGTGCTTGATGTAGCCCATCAGGATGGAGACATGCTCATAGGCGGCATCGACCGGGATACCGGGCTCGACGCGGAGCAGATTGAGGGAGGGGTTGCCGGCGGGGAGGAAGGTTTCTACGCCTGCGGTGGTGATGGGGTCAGTAATTTCTTTCTTCATGGCAAAACCTTATTCGGGGAAAAGGGACTGCCAAAAATCTTTCTCACGGATTTCAGGTGGCAGCCGTACGCGGGGTGAGAAACCGGTCGAATAAGGAAGCCCGGCCAGACCGAAGTCTGCCCACGTACGGCCGCCATAAAGGGGTAGCGCATTATTCGAAGCAGGGTTCTCACACCCGGTCGCCTGAGCGACCCGGAAACGTTATCCGTGAGCCATTTTCCCGACAACAGCGATACTTCGGCGGCGCGCGTAGGATACGTCTGAAGCCTACAGATCCTGAAGCCTTCAGGTCCCAGGTTCAGAATTTTCGTACCTGCAGGCTAATCGATAAGTGTAGGAGCGGGTTCACCCGCGAAGAGGCCCTCCCAGGCAACCCCATGCTAAACCCACCCTCATCGGTGTATCATCCGCGCCCCAAATCATTAAAAAGTGAATCGCGCGCTGCCCAGCGGCCCTGCGATCTTCTGGCATTGCGCCAGATTCGACATTGGACCCACCCCATGCCACTAACCAAGCCCCTCGCCCTGCTCAGCTTCGCCCTGGCCCTGACGGCCTGCTCCCAACACCCAGCGTCGCACCCCAGCGACAACCTGGGCTGGAACCACCCCGGCATGCAGCTGGGCGGTGACAACGGCCTGCCCATGCGCACCGAAAGCCCCTGCCGCAAGCGCGGCTGCGACAACGACAAGCTGTTTTTCAACCCAGGTAAAAGCGAGCCAAGCGTCACCACCCTGCACCGCGGCTGGTAAGAAATTTCTTCTTTTAGGTCGGTGACTTAGCTCTTTTACGAACAATCGCAACGAAGTGGTTTACAGGCGCCAACCGATCGCTATAATGACGCCCCATTGCCGGTATAGCTCAGATGGTAGAGCAACTGACTTGTAATCAGTAGGTCCCGGGTTCGATTCCTGGTGCCGGCACCATTCAAGGTTCCAGAGAAAGCTTTCAAAATCTCTGGAACCCCCGAAAAACCCGCCTTCTGGCGGGTTTTTTCGTTTTGGCGTTCCGTCGGATTCCGAGGGTAGCCAGCGCTAATAAGGGTACTTTTAAGGATACCTACCAATTCGACATTGGAAAGTACCCTTATGGCTCGCACAACAGCTCCCCTTACCGACAACGCCTGCCGCACTGCAAAGGCTCGCGAACGTGAGTACAAGCTTTTTGACGGCGATGGCCTTTACCTGCTCGTGAAGCCCAACGGTCGCAAAGGCTGGCGGCTCAGGTATGTCAAGCCCGATGGTCGCGAGGGCCTGACCTCACTCGGCAATTACCCGGTGGTCGGGCTGGCTGACGCTCGCCACAAGCGCTTCGAGCTCAAACAGCAGCTCGCCAACGGCATTGACCCCATCCAATCCAAGCAGCAGGCCAAGGTGCAAGCCGTAATCAATGGCCGTACCTTCGAAAGCGTCGCGCTCGATTGGTATGCCGGGATGGTGCCCAAGTGGGCGCCGGGGCACGCCAAGACTGTGCTCAGCCGGTTGAAGACTCACGTATTCCCTTTGCTCGGTGCCAGGGCAATCGCTGAGTTGGACACCCACGACCTCATGCAGCCACTGGAAGCCGTGACGAATCGCGGCACCATCGACGTGGCGCTCAGGATCAAGAACTACCTGCAAAGCATCATGCGCGAAGCCAAACGGCTGCGGCTGATCACCGCGAACCCGGCTCACGACCTCGACGGCTCGATCAGAGCACCACGGGTTACACATCGACCCGCACTACCCTTATCGCGGCTGCCAGAGCTGCAAGCACGCATCGACGACTACAAAGGTCGTCCACTCACACGCCTTACCGTGATGCTGTCGCTGCACGTGTTCGTACGCTCCAGTGAGCTGCGCTTCGCCCGCTGGAACGAGTTCGACCTCAATCGCGGCATCTGGGAGATCCCCGACACTCGCCCGGCGCTCGACGGCGTACCGTTTTCCACAAGGGGTACGAAAATGGCCGGAGACATTCACGTTGTACCCTTATCGCCGCAGGCAGTGGCCTTGCTTGAGCAAATCCACGCGATCACGGGCAAGTTCGACCTGGTGTTCGCGGGAGATGCCAAACCGTGGAAACCGATGTCCGAGAACACGGTGAATGCCGCGCTCAGGACGATGGGCTACGACACCAAGGTGGATATCTGCGGCCACGGGTTCCGAGCCATGGCGTGCAGTGCGCTGGTCGAGTCCGGGCTGTGGTCAGAGACCGCCATCGAACGGCAGATGAGCCACAAGGAACGCAACAACGTGCGGGCCGCTTATACCCACAAGGCCGAGTTCCTCGAAGAGCGCCGGATGATCATGACCTGGTGGAGCCGGTTTCTGGAGGCGAACCGCGAGGGCCATGTGACGCCGCATGAGTTTGCCAAGCAGACGGGCGAGAACGTCACGCGCCTTCGCAGTGCCAAGAGGACCGAGTAACTCGCCGCACCACCGCATCAAACTCGCTGTGAAGTTACCCACAGCACCGCATGAAGCTCCTCCGCGCGGGTCCTTTCAAACGGGGCTGCAAAGCCGCCCCGTTTGAAAGGACCATACCTAAGAAAAAAAACGCTGGCACAGCGTACGTCTGTGGAAAACCACTGATGCCCACCGGGGGATAGTTTTATCCACAGGCGCTAAATCCCTGAAATCGCTTTGCTTGACGAATATTGTCCACAAGCGTAGACCGGGAGTTGCAAGAGCTGTCGATGACAGCACCCCAGGTGACCCGAACCTTAAAGGTCACGCCGCTCCCGCGGTGGTTCTCCCCAAGTACGATTCGCGTCCGGCAGCTCGTACGGTCACTACCCATGTGATGGATGCCAACTCAATATCGTTGCCCCTGCGGCAACCACCCTACCCATCTGCTTAGCAGCAACCTATCCGCTTGGCCATTTCGCGTGCGCCGACCTGCGCCCGTCTCTTTCACTGGAAAGAGACGGGCGCTCCTGACACTGCTGCAGCCCTGATCGCACATGGCTCAGCGGCAATTCCCCTCGTGACAATTGGCGTGACAAACGCCGATGTCACCAGCAACAGCCATGCAGATGATGGTGCCGCAGACCAGGGAATGGCCTGCACCTGACTGACAGTCAGGCATGCCCCGGTCATCGCATTGCTGCGTTCACCCGGCTCAGGATCTCTCGGCATTGGTCTCGTCAGCCAATGCAGCCTCCACCCGCCCACCGGTAACGGTGCTCAGGAGGCCAGATCATGAGATGCCCTTGCTCCCGGTCGTAAGGAGCCGCCAGTCCCGCGTTAGAGGACATCCCCATAGGTCGCAGGGGCCTTGATCCCTGATAACACTCAGCATTCTTGGCGGGATGACGTGGGGGCGAGGATCGGAGAGCGAAGATGAGGTGACCGACATGGCATTGGTGGGTAGGCGCGACGGCCGCAATTTCGGCTACGGCAGGCAACTGAGCTATGCAGGGCCGCAGGCACTGAAAGACATGTTCGGCGGTGGCCATTACGGAACGGTCAAAGCGCACTGTGACCGGTGGTTGGCATTCGTGAAGTGGTGCCGTTCCGAACAGGGGCCGGGTATCAATGATGCGCGGCAGATTGATCGGAAGGTGTTGGCCGACTATGCAGCATATCTGCGCGACACGGTTGAGCGCGGTGACCTCGCCGTCAGCACCGCGCAAAACCGGCTTTCCAGCGTCAACAGGATCATGGCGGCGCTTCGCGGTGATCAGTACGTGAAGTTACGAAGTCCGAGCAAGGCACTGGGCATGCAGCGCACCGGGATTCGCCAGTCGGTGCCGCAAGGCCAAGACCGCGAACAGGTTAAACAGATTGTCGATGCGCTCTGCCGTGATCATCAGCAGCGGGTCGCCGCGATTGTTCTGTTGACGCGCGCCACCGGCATGCGCTTGCGTGAGGCCATCCTGGCTGACCTGCCACGGCTAAGCCGTGAGGCTAACGATCTAGGCAAGATAAACATTCAGGATGGCACCAAAGGTGGCCGCGCGGGTGCCTCAGCGCCACGTTGGATTGCGGTGGATGACCATGTTCGAGGTGCGCTCGGATTTGCACGGCAGATGTCGCCTGCAGGTAGCAGCAACCTAATAGCGCCACATGAAAGCTATCTGAATGTTCTGCAAGAAATCATTCACCCCGCGCGGGCCATCCTGCATGCACACAACCTCAGAGGCTTCCATGAGCTCCGTGCGGCGTACGCATGTGAGCGCTATGAGCAAATCACCCAGCACCGGGCGCCTATCAACGGCGGCCAGTGTTGCCTGGTAGATAGATACCTTGATCGTGAAGCTCGGAGGCAAATCAGCAGTGAGCTAGGGCACGGTCGGATCGATGTGGTCGCGGCCTACATTGGAGGACGGACATGAGCAAGCCATTCGATATGGAGCTGTTCTTGGCTGGCGTGCTGATCGGATCGCGCGCGACGCGGCAACGTCATTTGCGGCAGGCGAAGCTTATCCAAGCTGAGATTGCAGATCGCTGGCAGCGAGAGACGCCTTGGGCCTGGCAAAAAAAACACTTATCTTGGTTTCTTGAGCATCGCCTATGTAGACACAGTGAGGCGACGCGGTATTACTACGTACTGACGGTACGGCTGATAGTTCGCCGCTTAAAAAAATCATGGAATTTCAAACTCTGATCGAGTGCGTTGCATGAGTGACTCAGCAATTTGCTTTCACAGGCTTTCGCTCTATTCAATGAAGAAGAAGCAATTAAGAACAATTTAATTATTCTGAAAAGTCGAACACTATCAAATAGCTTTAGCACCTAAAGCCACATAAAGGCCTACGCACCTGGATTACTCTCAATTCCGCCAAGGCGCACATTATAATCAGAAATAGACTTACCATTCAAAAATTAGGAGCAACGCTGAAGTATCAGACAACAAACGGAAACTAGCCAGCCACTAACACCTTAAAGCTTCCATACCAAGATCGGCCGAACTCTGCGCCCGGCCGATTCGCAGGCTTATCGGAACTGAAAAACCTACATCATTTGAAATATTAGAGAGCAGTCAGAATATCTCAACCCATAGATTCCCTAAGCGGCATAGACCTAAAAACAAAGTACCGAATACATGTCGATTCTTTTAGACCGCCAGCATCAATCATCCAAAGCATGACAAATGAGCCTTTAATGCATTATGAACAAAGACTTTGTTCTGGAAGAGAATCTCATCATCACCCCTGAAGGAGAAACGCATTCTTTCATGGTGCTCATCTATATTCCCTATAATTCCAACACGGAAAAGATCTTTTAGCACTTCACGAAGTGAAACTCGCTCCAGCAGCTTTTTCGTCTCATCATGTTCCAGCACTACAAGATCTGCCCTCTCACTTAACTCAGCAAATGTAGCTATTTGTTTGTATCCATAGAAAAGATATTTAATCCCTTCAACTTCAGCAGCCTTATATTTTGCCTTCAGTTCTTCTGCGAGCTCTACCCAAGATGCAGTGGAATATGCTTTGCGTATAGCTTCGAGAGCTTGCAAAGAAAAAGTTTCATCATCTGGATATTGGTCTTGCACAGTAATTAGCAAGCGCACTACATCACGAGGACGATACCATGAATTATGAAGAATATAGACTTGCGGACTTTGATTATTTATTTTTCGTGGAAAATAATGATTCCATAACTCTTGAGATGATAAGTCTACAAGTCCTGCTTCCTCGCGCGCATTGTTTATGCGCTGCCAGATAATATTCAATAGCGGCTGCTGTGTGGCATCAAGCCCGGGTCTATTCCATGATATTACAGACCCGAAATCAGCAATCGGCTTATTGATTTCCTTCCCCAATGCGTCCACAGCACTTAAGACTTCTGATCTGATGGCTGCATAGAGGCAGATTGGATAGCCTCTCGACTTACAAGTCGCGTTCAATCGCTCAATCGAGACAATCAGATCCCTAACTAAGCGAGCATCACGCTGGTACTGCTTGTTGCTAGCGTAATTCAGCTCGAGCTCGTCAAAAAAAACGTTCAACCGTCTTGCATCAGGCTCTAATTTCTGGAAGGCTTGATCGGCTCTACGTACAAGGTCGTTGAAATTAACCTTTGCTCGACCAGAGTCATCCCAATCAAATTCCAAACCTAACTTCGGCGACTGGCTTATTTCAACCGTACCTTTTCGAATATTAGGCACCAATCGCATAAGTCCAGATTTCTCTGGCTTAGCATCTGCTTCAGAAGTGACCAATGCAACAAACGTATTGAGCAATTCGTTATTCTGGAATGGTGAGCTGCCCTCTTGAATTAGAGAGGCAATTTTTCTATAGATAAACCAACGCCATACGGTCTCAAAATCATCGCCGTCATAAGCATCACTATTTTCTGCCACCACTTGAACCCTGGCTGCGCGAGCAAAATCCTTTCTCAAGTCTTCATCTACGTCTGATTTAAACAAAACGAAACTTGAATCTGAGTCGCCGGATTCCTCAAGCTTTAATGAGACATAGCGCAGAAGAGCTGTTTTCCCTGTGCCTTTTAATCCCACTATGTAATATTTTTTCTTATCGTAAAATTTTTCTATCGATAGCGCTGGCGGAACAACAAACGAGTTAACGAAACGTACGATTTCTTCAGGACTATTACTCAGCACCTCATTCTTAGCATCTGTGCTACCAAGAGGAATATCCTTTAGCTTTAGTACACCTGAAGTAGTCATCAAAAACTTCCTGTATATCCGATTTTAACTTACTGTAGAAAAATAGGTTATTGCCCAAACTGAGCAGCACGCTACTCGCAGCGCGCCTGAGCCATAAGAAACTATTTACCACACATCCGCCCTCGGCGCCAAGCATGCAGGAGAAATATTCCTGTTATTAGTGACTAACTGCTGTTCACAACGTTGCGGATAAATCTTCGACAAGGAGGACAGGTGAGGTCGCGCTTGTTCGCAATTGGCATTGCGTCTCCCATGTTCTATAAAATTGTTCATACCGGTCGCTCCGAGGCAACGCTGTCTATCCTTCTGTTGATGGAACTACATTGAGAGTAACTCCCGTAAATAGAGGTATCGCTCTCGTCTCACTAACAAGAGCATGAGTCAGTGGAAGTTAGCGGCGACTACAAAGGTCCGTTACTGAAATAATACAGGCGCACTGGTACAACCGGACGGTAAACTTCTGACCTTTGATATAATACCACTCGAGGAGGAAGATAACTTCTCTCGAAAGCTTACTGAAAATGTTAAGCAATACAAATAACGGATCGCCTGCGCCTCTAAAAATTACGATTACATATTATTCAATCTGACGGGCAGATCTCCACTCAAGCAGCCCCATTAGATGCGGGTGGACTTTTCACTCTCCTGCGAGCCAATGCAGATAACTGTAATGCAGTATTTTCTGTTAACTCTGAAAATAGTTGCATTGGGCGCGGGACGCCGACTGCAGAGCGGATCCCTACGGCTTCGGATAGGCTACATAGAGGATTGGAAGATGAGCTTGAAGTTCGAGAGTACAGACAGCGTGAGGCTGAGGCTGCTGCTATAAAGATAAATCCATGGGGATATTTTTAGGGGTAGAAATAGGTAACCGAAAGATAAAAAACATTATAAATCAGATAGTCACAACTATTTTCGACTCCTGGTGCCGTACCATACGAAGTACTCAAAAGGCTCACCGCAAGGTGGGCCTTTTTTGTTTCCAGCCCACGCCCCAGAGCCCCGCTCAACTCCCTTGATGCAGGAGCAACTGTCTTTCTCAAAATTTGAAAAGCCTGTGCGATTCATTGTGGGAGCGGGCTTGCCCGCGAAGCAGGCGACGCGGTGTCTGGCACCGGCTGCGCCGGTGTTCGCGGGCACGCCCGCTCCCACAGGAACCGTGTAATCGTCGAGTCCTGCATTTTGGCTGTTGATATACGCCCTCTTCGGCTGAGGCAACACCAGATCCAGCCAAGGCTCGCCATTCCTGAGCATGGCATTTAGTCGCACCAGGAAGATCCGCATGCAGGCCACGATAGCGACCTTGGCAAGCCGGGCTTCAAGCCGCCCCCCCCTGAAATAGCGCGTTTGCCTACGGATTTTCCGCTGTCGTGGTTGAAGCTCTCATAGAACGATACATAACTGCTTGATTTAGCAGGGGCCTTGTGGGAACGGGCGCGCCCGCGAACACCGGCGTAGCCGGTGCCAGCCACCGCGTTGGATTCTTCGCGGGCGCGCCCGCTCCCACACCGGCCGCGTCGCGCTTACGAATTGAGTTCTCTGCGCGACAGCGCAACTCGTAGGGCTGCGACGCAAGGCCGCCCCTGCATGTCAGAAGGCAGTGCTTACCGTCAGCGACAGGTTGCGCGGGTCACCGTAGATGCCGCCGGCATAGAACCCGTACTGGGTGTAGTAGTGCTTGTCGAACAGGTTGTTGGCGTTGAGGGTAACGCTGGTGGCATCGGTTACCTGGTACTTGGCCATGGCGTTCCAGATGGCATAACCCGACCAGTTCACATCGGTTGCACCGCTGCTCACGCCGTTGACCGGCTGGCCTGCAGGGCTGGAAATAGCGCGGATGTTGCTCTGCGCTGTTACACCGGCACCTACGGTCAGGCGGTCGAGCGGGCCGCTCAGGCGGTAGGTGGTGGAGGCTTTGAACAGGTGCGACGGGTCGCTGCGGCCGTCGCTGTCGACACGGCGGAAGTGCAGGTAGGTATAGCCGGCGTACACGTTCCATTCAGGCGTCAACGCGCCTGCCACTTCCAGGTCGATACCGTCGGTTTCCACACCCGAGCCGGCCTTGTAGGCGCTGGCACCGGTCGGGGTGGTCAGGTCGCCATCGAGCACGGCTTTGTTTTCCTGCTTGGTGCGGAAGTACGCTGCCGAGGCGTTCAGGCGGCCGTCGAACCATTCACCCTTGATACCCGTTTCATAGCTTTGCCCACGAATCGGCTCGACTTTGCTGCCGCTCACGGTTTCCGATGTTTGCGGGGTGAAGATGTCGGTGTAGCTGGCGTACAGCGAGTAGGTGTCGTTGAGGTCGTACACCGCGCCCAGGTATGGGGTGACGATGCCGTTCTCTTCCTGGCTGCTGCGCTCGCCGGCCACGCTACGGGTCACCGACGCGTAGTTGCTGGTGCGCACGCCGACAATCACCGACAGCGGGTCGGTAATGCTCAGGCGGGTAGCGGCGTACATGCCCTGCAAGCGCGTGGTGGTCTTGCTCTGCAGGCCGGTGCGCGAGGCGATGAGGCCGTAGTCGTCATCCACGCCGTTGTGCCAATCGGTGACCGGGAAACCGTTGTTGGCGCGGAACTGGCACCCCAACGCCGGTGCACTGGCCATGCCGTCGCCCACCATGGTGCAGGTGTACTGCGGCGACCAACCCACGGTGCGGCTGTCGTTATAGCCCACCATGGCCTGGTGGGTGCGGCCGAACAGCTGGAATGGGCCAGACAGGTCGATCTGCGCCGATTGCTGGGTGGTGTCGGTGGAGCTGTGCAGGCCGTTCAGTACGGCGCCGCTGCCATCCTGGTCCCAGTAGCCGCCATAGGTGCCGCGCCCTGCCGAGTTGACCTTGGCCAGGCCGCGGTGGTTGAGGGCTTCGGTGGTGGCCTGGGAGGCTTTCAGGTCCAGCGTCCAGTCGTTGTCGAAGCGGTGCTGCAACGAGCCGAAAGCGGTGCGGGTGGTGTACTCGCCAAAGCTCCAGCTGGGCACCACGTTGGTGCTGCGTGGCAGGTCGGTCTTGCTGCCGTCGCGGTACCACAGCGGAATGTTCGCGCCCCAGCCGCCACCCACCACCTTGTTGTACTCGTACTGGTAGCCGGCACCGAGGGTGGTGGCGTCGTCCAGGTCGAATTCGAAATTGGCCAGCGCCGCGCGGGAGCGGTCGGACTGGTTGTCGCGGAACGAGTTGGCGTCCTGCTGGGTCATCACGAAACGCGAGCGCAGGCGCCCGTCCTCGGACAGCGGCAGGTTGAGGTCGGCACCCAGGCGGCGTTTGTCCCAGCTGCCGTAGGTGGCGTAGGCGCTACCGCCAAAGGTCTTGGTCGGCGCCTTGCGGATCAGGTTGACGGTGGCCGAAGGGTCACCGGTGCCGCCAAGCAGGCCGTTGGCCCCGCGCACGATGTCGATGCGCTCGTACAGGTCCATGTTCAGGGCATTGCCGCTGCCGCTGAAGTCAGAACCGCCTTGGGTCTGCAGGCCATCGACCTTCCAGTTGCTGATCGAATAGCCACGGGCGCGGTAATCGGTACGCCCGCCCACTTCGGACTTGTTGGCCGTTACCCCTGGGGTGGTTTCCAGGGCCTGTTCGATGGTGTGGATGCCACGGTCTTCCATCTGCTGGCGGGTGATGGTGGTGACTGACTGCGGGGTCTGCCGTGGCGTCAGGTTCAGGCCGGTGGAGCTGCGTGTGCTCTCGACGGTGTAGCCCAGCTGGCCTGCAGCGTCGGCGGGCAGCAGCGCGCTGTCTTCGATTTGCGTGGCGTCCAGCTCCAGGGGTTGGCTGTCGGCGGCCATGGCACCACCACTGATAGCCACGGCAATGCAGAACGCCAGTGGCTTGAGGCGGTTGCCGTTTGCAAGGGTGGGGGTGAGCGCGTTCGGAATGCTGTAGGGATTCATTTGGGAAGGCTTCGTATTTGCAGATGATTTTTTGTTAGGATTCTAGGGATCGGCCCTCCCGGCGCCAGACCCGACATGTACGGGGATGTAATTGAATGTAATGAGCGCCCCTGGGCCTCACCCGACAGGTGTTTTCCGCATGAGCACGACCCTGCTGGTCGTCGACGATGACGACGAGATCCGCGAACTTCTTTGTGATTACCTGGCCGACGCCGGTTACAACGTGCTGGAGGCGGCCGACGGTGAGCAGATGCGCGCGCAAATGGCCAGGCACACGGTGGATCTGGTGGTACTCGACTTGATGCTGCCCGGCGAAGACGGGCTCAGCCTTTGTCGCCAATTGCAGGCCACGCCCGGGCTGGCGGTGATCATGTTGTCGGCCAAAGGCAGCACGCTGGACCGCATCATCGGCCTGGAAGTGGGTGCCGACGATTACCTGGCCAAGCCTTTCGAACCACGCGAGCTGATTGCCCGGATCAAGGCGGTGCTGCGTCGCCCGCAACGCCTGGAAACCCAGGCGCAGGGCACTGCAGAGGCCGATGCACAACTGTTCGCCGGCTTCCGCCTGGAGCACGTCAAGCGCCTGCTCACGCGCCCCGATGGCCAGACCCTGCCCCTGCCACGCTCCGACTACCGGGTGCTGCGCGAGTTGCTGGAGGCTAACAACCGCGTGGTCTCCCGCGACCAGCTGACGCGCAGCGCATTCGGCCGCGACCACCTGCCTGATGACCGCTCGGTGGACATGTGCGTCAGCCGCCTGCGCCAGCACCTGCGGCGCGCACCGGACGGGGCCGCGCAAATCCTCACCATCCGCAACGAAGGCTACTTGCTGACCATGGGCCAGCACCAGGCCGATGCCTGAGGTGCGCTGGCTTCGCCGGCTGTGGCCGCGCACCCTGTTCGGCCAGCTATTGCTGATCATGGTCAGCGGCACGCTGGTGGTGCAGCTGATGTCGAGCAGCATCTGGTTCGATGTGCGCTTCGCCCAGGTGTTCGAAGCCCCCGTGCGGCTGATCGCCGCGCGCAGTGCGCCCCTGATCGCCCGGGCCGACTGCCACGATGCCGCGCTGCCAGTGCCGGCTCATTACCAGGTGCGCTGTGCCGAGCACCTGCCCGAGCCAACGCATGATCAGCGCCGTGAGCGCCGGCGGGTCGAATTGCTGCTGCGCCAGGCCCTCAAGTACGAGCTGGGCCATGCTCAGGCGGTACGCCTGATGAATGTGCAACTGACCGACGCGTCGGGCCAACCGATAGTCTGGCGCAGCCTGTTCGGTTTGCGCACGGCCCAGGCCCATATGCAGTTTGCGGTGCCGTTGGCCGATGGCCACTGGCTTATCATCGAGGGCCAGGAGCTGCAGGGCTGGAGCGGCGAGTCGGCCTGGGTGCTGATCAGCGATTACCTGTTGCGGGTGTATGCACTGCGCATTGTCGCGGTGCTGCTGGTCTGCCTGATTGCCGTGCGCCTGTGCCTGCGCCCGTTGCAGCGCCTGGCCGATGCTGCCCGTGGCCTGGGCACCAATCTTGAGCAGCCGCCACTGGTGCTGGATGGCCCGCAGGAGGTACGCCAGGCTGCCCAGGCGTTCAACGCCATGCAGCAGCGCCTGATTGCCATGGTCAACGACAAGGCCTACTTCCTCGCCGCTGTGTCCCATGACCTACGCACCCCCTTGACCCGCATGCGCCTGCGCCTGGAGCGCTTGCCGGACGATGAACACCACCAGCGCCTGCGGCAGAACATCAGGCAGATGGACGACATGATCGGCCAGGTGCTCGACTACCTGCGCGCCGGGGAACAGCAGAACTTGCAGCAGGTGGACCTGGACCGACTGGTGGCACGCCTGTGCGCCGACCTGGCAACCGAAAAAGAGCCATTGCCAGTGCATGGCCAGGCAGGCGGCGTGCGTGTGGATGCGTTGCTGTTGCAGCGTTGCCTGCAGAACCTGCTGGTCAATGCACTGCGTTATGCCAAGGAGGTTTCGGTCACACTGGAACGGGCGAACAGCGGGGTGCTGATCCATATCGACGACCGTGGCCCGGGGATTGCGCCGGGGCTGCTGGCGACCATTACCGACCCGTTCGTACGCGGCGAAGGGTCGCGCAACCAGTCCTCCGGGGGATACGGGTTGGGGTTGAGCATTGCGCAACGCATCGCTGGCAGCCATGGCGGTGAGCTGCTTCTGATGAACCGCGAAGGGGGTGGATTGCGGGTTAGCGTGGTGCTACCGGGTTGAGCCGAATCCCGAGGGGGCGTGGCAGCTCGTTTTTGGGGTTGGGGCGCAGATCGCCGGGGCCGCGGTGCGGCCCTTTCGCGACACAAGGCCGCTCCCACAAGGGGCCCGGTTCGGGGCATGCCTGTAGGAGCGGCCTTGCGTCGCGATGGGCTGCAAAGCAGCCCCCAGCACCCTCAGCTCAGCATCAGAAGATGCTGATCGGGTACTCGACGAATACGCGTACTTCGTTGCCATCGTCGTTGTAGCCGTTCTGCTGTACGGCGTTGTTGGTACGCACGAACGAGCTACGCAGCTTGATGGACAGGTCTTTGGCCGGGCCGTCCTGCACCACGTAACGGACCTGGTTGAAGATCTCGCGTTCCTTGCCTTCGCCGAAGCCCTGCGGGTTGGCGTTGTTGCGGGTGTTGATGTTGTCACCCACTACGTATGCCAGCTTGTAGGTCAGGCCAGGGATACCGTAGGCACCGAAGTCCAGACCGTAGCCCAGCTGCCAGGAACGCTCGTCCTCGGCGTTGAAGTCGGACCAGTACGAGTTGGCCAGGTAGATGGTCGAACCACCGTCACCCACGCCGCCCTGGTTCTGGTACCAGCCGTAGTTGTAGCCGGTGCTGCCAGTGCTGCGCTGGTGGGCGAGGGTGAACGAGTGCGCACCATACGCGTAGGTGGCCGCCAGGCTCCAGATGGTGTTGGAGTCGCCGTTCAGGCCGGCGGCCTTGACGTACTTGTTGTTGATGTCCGACTTGTAGCCGTTGAAGTCCAGGGTCAGGGACTGGTCGCTGGCGATCGGGAAGACGTAGTTCAAGCCCAGGTAGTGCTTGCGCATCACGTCTTCGTTGTCTGCGGTGTACAGCGAGCCGGTGAAGTTGTCGCTGAACTTGTAGCTACCACCCAGCACGTTGATCGACTTCAGGCCACCACCATCACGACGCTCGGCGCTTTTGCGCGCTTCCTGGGTGAAGCGGCCGGCGTTCAGCTCCAGGCCCTTGATTTCCTTGGAGGTGATCAGGGTGCCGGTGAAGCTTTCTGGCAGCAGACGTGCGTCGTCGTACTGCAGCACTGGCAGTGCTGGCATCTGGTCACCGTACTTGAGCACGGTATTGGAAATGCGGAACTTCACGGCTGCGCCACCACGCGCCAGGTTGTGCGGCGAGCTGGCGTTGCCGTCGGCGTTGGTGGTTTCGTGTGGCTTGAAGAAGTCGACACCCGCGCCACCGTTATGGCCTTTGCCGCCATCGAGGCGCAGGGCATACAGGCCGAATGCGTCGACGCCGACACCGACAGTGCCTTGGGTGAAACCGGAGGAGAAGTTGCCGATGACTGCCTGGCCCCATTCGATCTGGTCGTCGGTGCCGTGCTTCTTGTCACGGTTGATGTAAGCGTTGCGCAGAAGGACGTTGGCGTGGCTGTCCTCGATGAAGCCCTTGCTCTCGGCCTGATCATTGGCCTGTGCCTGGGTCGCGGCGATCATCGCCAGGGCGACCAGGCTGATCCTGGTTTTCAACATGTTATTTTCCTTATCGCTTAATCAAAAACGCGCTGCAATACAACGCCAGGAACCAACGCCCCTTACGTAGGTTCGACGCTATGCGGATCCAGACTTGAAGGCCGGCCGGCAATTGCACGGGCGGCCTCTGGCAGCAGCATGGCCAACCGAAGTGGCCAGCAGGCGTTGGGCCGAATCCTAGCCGTGTGCGATTACAAATGTCAAAAAGTCGTGAAATGCAGGTTGATATAACCAAGATCATCCCGTGATACGAGGCATTTCAATGCATGTTGGCGCTGTAGGCGGGGATTTTATCTTTTTGTCAGAAACGGCATCTTGACTGCCCCGACAATTTACCGGGTGCGTGTGGGGAGGGGCGTGTGGCAGGTGCCGGCCTCTTCGCGGCTATCGCCGCCAAGAGGTCGGCACAGCTGTAGTCGATTAGTGCCACACCGCCATCAGCGCCTGCATTTCAGCATCGCTGAGCAAACCTTGCGGGTAGCGTCCGGCAAGCAGACGTCGTGGGTCGGTCGTCCTGACCCTGATGCTTCCATGGTGTTTCAACCACGCCGCAACCCGCTTGAGCGATGGGTGACCAACTGCCAATGGGCGCAAAGCCGACTCACTTGCTGCGTTCATGTCTACACGTACTCCCTAACCCGTGAGCGGCTAATCTACGTAGGTAATGTTACAGCTCGGATAACCTGGCAGAGCCAAGCTATCTCCTTGAAAAAAAATACAAAACCTATGCCAAACCAGCCGCCGGGCGTCGCCCGAAAAAAGGCCCGTCTACTGACGGGCCTCTATGTCACCGGGCTGGCACTCAGCGCGTCACCGGTGCCGGCTGCTGTTGGGTCAGGCAGTGGATATTGCCACCGCCCAACAGCAGCTCGCGCCCGGGAATCATCACCACTTCGTGGTCGGGGAATATCCGCGCAAGGATCGCTCTGGCTTCGGCATCAGCCGGGTCATCGAAGCTTGGCGCAATGATGCCGCCGTTGACGATCAGGAAGTTCACGTAGGAGCCGGCCAGGCGCACCGATGGGTCACGCTCTTGGCTGCCGGCCACGTGGTCGACACCGGCACATTCTTCAGCCGTGGCGTACAGCGGCCCGGGAATGGGCATTTTGTGCACGATTAGTGCTCGGCCCCTGGCGTCACGGGTGTTCTGCAACACCTCCATGGCGGCATGGCAACGGGCGTAATTGGGGTCGTTGGAATCATCGGTCCAGGCCAGTAACACTTCGCCCGGGCGCACGTAACAGCAGAAGTTGTCGACGTGGCCGTCGGTTTCATCGTTGTACAGGCCATCGGGCAACCACACCACGGTATCCACCGCCAGGTGGTCGCGCAGCACCGCTTCGATCTGCTCGCGGGTCAGGTGCGGGTTGCGGTTGCGGTTGAGCAGGCATTCCTCGGTGGTGATCAGCGTGCCTTCACCGTCCACGTGGATCGAACCGCCCTCGAGCACGAAGCCTTCGGTGTGGTAGCGCTGGCAGCGCTCCATTTCCAGCACCTTGGCCGCCAGTTCCTCGTCGCGGTTCCATGGCGCATACAGGCCACCATCGAAGCCGCCCCAGGCGTTGAAGCCCCAGTCCACACCGCGCACTTCGCCTTGGTCGTTGATGACGAAGGTCGGGCCGGTGTCACGCACCCAGGCGTCGTCGTTGCTGATTTCGACCACCCGAATATTCGGCTGGTCGAGCTGGCGACGCGCGTTCTCGTACTGCCCAGCGGAAACCGCAACGGTAACCGGCTCAAAACGGGCAATGGCCTTGGCCAGGGCTACATGGGCTGCCTGCGCCGGTTTGCCACCCAGGCGCCAGTTGTCCGAACGCTCCGGCCAAACCATCCATACCTGGGTTTGCGGGGCCCACTCGGCGGGCATGTGGAAACCATCGGCACGTGGCGTGGAGTTGAGGGTTTTCATGGTTGACCTCTGTGATGGCCCTGGGCCGGATTGCGGTGAGACGTTGATCTATTTATAACCGATACATATCGATATTTAAAGCCTTATACGTCGAATTTTCAGGCTAGCCGCCACCCTAATATCGATAGAAATCGAATTTAAAGCGGGTTCAACCGCTAGCACCCGTCGCTTGGCCGCCTACCCTGGCCATATCGTACGCATCCTGTCACTGCTGCATGCGGAAATTTCCAGGAAGGGCGACTAGGGTCAATAGTTAACGAACGGTAAGCGAACCGCCATGAACATCATCCCGACTGCAATCCCCGATGTACTGATCATCGAGCCCACGGTTTACGGTGACAGCCGTGGCTTTTTCTTCGAAGCGTTCAACGCCCGCGAGTTCGCAAGGCAGACCGGGGTGAATGTCGAATTCGTCCAGGATAACCACTCGCGCTCGGTCAAGGGCGTGCTACGCGGGCTGCATTTTCAGGTGGAGAATACCCAGGGCAAGCTGGTGCGCGTGGTTCAGGGCGAAATCCGCGATGTCGCCGTGGATGTGCGCAAAAGCTCGCCAACCTTCGGCCAGTGGGTCGCGGTGAATCTGTCCGCAGCCAACCATCGGCAGTTGTGGATACCGGCAGGCTTCGCCCACGGCTTTGCGGTGCTGAGCGAGTCGGCCGAGTTCCTCTACAAGACCACCGATTACTACAACCCCGGCGCCGACCGCTGCATCCGCTGGGACGATCCGCACCTGGCCATCGACTGGGGGCTGCAGCAACCACCGCTGCTGTCAGACAAGGACAAGCTTGGCCGGGCATGGGCAGAGGCGGAACTGCTGCCGTAACTAGCGCATAATTGCGCCAGACCTTTCTGGCGCATTTACGTGATGATTGCTAAACCCACGCCCCCACGCCGTCCCCGCTGGCGCAGCCTGGCCTTGCTGGCCCTGTGCCTGGCGCCGTTACTGTGGCCCTTGCACCACCTGGCCGAACGTTACTACCAGCAGGAATTGGCCTCGCAGAACCGCCAGACCCTGGACCTGTACGTGGCCAACCTGCTCGGCACCCTGCACCGCTACGAAACCTTGCCGCAGATCCTCGGCGACCTGCCGGCACTGCGCAGCGTACTGGCCGACCCCTTCCGCCTGGAGGCGGTGACCAACGCCAACCGCCTGCTCAAGGGCATCGTGCAGCAGACCGGCGCCGAGGTGATGTACCTGATGGACGTCAGCGGCAACACCCTGGCGGCCTCCAACTGGGACAAGCACGACAGCTTCGTGGGCCGCAACTTCGCCTTCCGCCCGTACTTCAACGAAGCCATGGCGGGCCACCTGGGCCGCTTCTTCGGCCAGGGCACAACGTCGGCCAAACGCGGCTACTTCTTTGCCGCCGCCGTGCGTGATCGCGAGCGCATCGTGGGCGTGCTGGTGGTCAAGGTCGACCTCGACCACACCGAAACCCTGTGGGGCCGCACACCGGAGCAGCTGTTGCTGACCGATCACAATGGCGTGGTCATCCTCACTTCGCGGCCCGATTGGCGCTTCCGTGCCACCCGCGCACTGAGCGATGCCGAGCGCCAGGCCATCATCGCCATCCAGCCCTACCCTACCCAGGCACCGCAACCGCTGGTGCTCGCCCCGGACGCCTGGATCACCCAGACCCGCGACATCAAGGAGACCGGCTGGCAAGTCAGCATCCTTGCCCCGCGCATGCTGGTAGATCGTTCGGTACAAACGGTAATGGCCATTGGCGCCGGCACCCTGCTGGTAGCAATGCTGCTGGCCGGGCTGGTGATGCAACGGCGCCGCCACTACATCGACCGCATCGACTTCGAAGCCCGCGCCCGTCAGGAGCTGGAAAAGCGCGTAGCCGAACGCACCGCCGACCTCGAGGGCCTCAACACCCGCCTCAAGCGCGCCGTACTGGAGCGCGAAAATGCCCAGCAAGAGGCGGTGCGCGCCCAGGACGAGCTAGTGCAGGCCGGCAAGCTGTCGGTGCTTGGCACCATGTCGGCCAGTATCAGCCACGAACTCAACCAGCCGCTGGCGGCGATTCGCAGCTACGCAGAAAATGCCGAGATCCTGCTCGACCACCAACGCACCGAGGACGCCCGCGGCAACCTCAAGCTGATTGGCGAGCTGACCGGGCGCATGGCGTCGATCATCGCCCACTTGCGGGCCTTCGCCCGCCGTGACCGGCACGCGCCGGAAAGCGTGGCCCTGCAGCCAGCCCTGGACGATGCCCTGGCGCTGCTGGCCAAGCGCCGCCGGGCAATGGCCGTGGAGCTGATCCGCGACCTGCCGGAGGCCACCTTGTGGGTACAGGCCGGTGAAACCCGCCTGCGCCAGGTGCTGGGCAACCTGCTGGCCAATGCCCTGGACGCCCTGACCGAAAAAGCCAACCCGCGCCGCCTGTGGCTAAGTGCCGAACAGCGTGATGACTGCGTCTACCTGTACATCCGCGACAATGGCCCCGGCTTCAGCCGCCAGGCCCTGGAGCATGCCAAGGAGCCGTTCTTCACCACCAAGACCCGCACCCAGGGCCTGGGCCTGGGGTTGGCCATCTGCGAAAGCCTGATGCGCGCCCTGGGGGGTGAACTGCTGCTGGCCAACCACCCGGAAGGTGGTGCTCTGCTGACCCTGCAGCTACGCAAGGCTGCGCCTGGCGCAACCTTGCCCAATTCGGAGGACCCCTCGGCATGACCCCCGAGACACAGATCGACAGCCAAGCCCAGGTCATCCTGGTCGACGATGACCCGCACCTGCGCCAGGCCCTGAGCCAGACCTTGGACCTGGCCGGGCTGAAAGTGGTCGCGCTGGGCGATGCCCAAGGCCTGGCTGAGCGCATCGAGACCGACTGGCCCGGCGTGGTGGTCAGCGACATCCGCATGCCCGGCATCGATGGCCTGCAGCTGCTGGAGCAACTGCACGGCCGCGACAGCGAACTGCCCGTGCTGCTGATTACCGGCCACGGGGATGTGCCCCTGGCGGTACAGGCAATGCGCGCCGGTGCCTATGACTTTCTGGAAAAGCCTTTCGCCAGCGACGCCCTGCTCGACAGCGTACGCCGTGCCTTGGCCCTGCGCCGCCTGGTGCTGGACAACCGCAGCCTGCGCCTGGCGCTGAGCGACCGCCAGCAACTGGCCACGCGCCTGGTCGGCCATTCGCCGGCCATGCAGCGCCTGCGCGAGCAGATCGGCGCCTTGGCCGGAACCCGCGCCGATGTGCTGATCCTGGGTGAAACCGGTGCAGGCAAGGAGGTGGTCGCCCGTGCGCTGCATGACCTGTCCAGCCGCCGTGATGGGCCGTTCGTGGCGATCAACGCCGGGGCACTGGCCGAATCGGTGGTCGAAAGCGAACTGTTCGGCCATGAGCCCGGGGCGTTCACCGGGGCGCAAAAACGGCGCATCGGCAAATTCGAGTTCGCCAACGGCGGCACGCTGTTCCTCGACGAAATCGAGAGCATGAGCCTGGACGTGCAGGTCAAGCTGCTGCGCATGTTGCAGGAGCGGGTGGTGGAGCGCCTGGGCGGCAACCAGTTGATCCCGCTGGATATCCGCATCATCGCCGCCACCAAGGAAGACCTGCGCCAGGCCGCCGACCAAGGCCGCTTCCGTGCCGACCTGTACTACCGGCTGAACGTAGCGCCACTGCGTATCCCGCCGCTGCGGGACCGCGGCGACGACATCCTGGTGCTGTTCCAGCATTTTGCCGACGCCGCCAGCCAGCGCCACAGCCTGGCGCCACACGCCTTGCTGCCGGCGCAGCGGGCGATGCTGCTGCGCCACACCTGGCCAGGCAACGTGCGTGAATTGCAGAACGCCGCCGAGCGTTTCGCCCTGGGCCTTGAACTGGCGCTGGATGGTCAGCTGCCAGCGGCTGCGGCTGCGGCGCCTTCGGTGTTGAGTGGCAACCTGAGCGAACAGGTCGAGCAATTCGAGCGCTCGCTGATCGCCGCCGAGCTGGCCCAGCCCCACAGCTCCATGCGCAGCCTGGCAGAGGCGCTGGGCGTCCCGCGCAAAACCTTGCACGACAAGCTGCGCAAGCATGGCTTGAGCTTCGAGGGCGGTAGTGGCGGGCACGACGACCATGAGGACAACCGTTGATGAGCACCGATAGCCAGTACCTGCAGTCCGTACTGCATGGCGACATCCCGCTGACCCGCGAAATGGGCCTGGAGGTCATTGATTGGCAACACCACACCCTGCGCCTGCAATTGCCGCTGGCGGCCAACGTCAACCACAAGAGCACCATGTTCGGCGGCAGCCTGTACTGTGCAGCGGTGCTGGTGGGCTGGGGCTGGTTGCACATGCGGCTGCGCGAACTGGGGATAGATGACGGGCATATCGTCATCCAGGAAGGGCAAATCAGCTACCCGCTGCCGGTTACCGGGGCGGCAATAGCCCGTTGCCCGGCGCCGGAAGGGAAAGCCTGGGAACGCTTCCTCAACATGTACCAGCGTCGTGGGCGGGCGCGCTTGACGCTGCAGACCACGGTAAGCAATGCCGGGAGTGATGAGCCGGCCGTCACCTTCAGCGGCCAGTACGTGCTGCACCGCTGAGAACGAAGGCTGTCGCGCCCCCTGTAGGAGCGGCCTTGTGTCGCGATGGGCTGCAAAGCAGCCCCAGGGTTTGGGCATGGTGCACAAATTGCCGGGGCTGCTTTGCAGCCCATCGCGACACAAGGCCGCTCCTACAGGCCAGGCCCGCTAGATCAGCTCAAGAAAGGCCTGGCGCCACGCTGCCTTGGCCGGCAACGCCAGGAAATACGGGTTGAGCAAAGACTCGCGCGCCGGGTAACGGAACGGCAAACCGTCCAGCCCGATCACTTCACCCCCCGCCCCTTCCACCACACCCTGGGCCGCCGCCGTATCCCACTGCGAAGTCGGCGCCAGGCGTGGATAACAATCGGCGCTGCCCTCGGCCAACAGGCAGAACTTCAACGAGCTACCGATATTGGCCAGCTCCAGTTCACCCACTGCCGCACCCAGGCCCGCCAACAATGCTTCCTGTTCGGGGCTGGAGTGCCGGCGGCTGGCAACCACGGTAAACCGCTCACCCGCTGGCGGAGCGTTGCGCACCTGGATCGGCCGGGCCGCCTCACCCGCGTCTGCCCGCCAGGCCCCCAATTCGCGGCCCCCAAAGTAGCAGCGGCCATTCGTGGGCATCGATACCACGCCGAACACCACCTCGCCTTTTTCGATCAAGGCGATATTGACTGTGAATTCCTCGCTGCCGGCAATGAATTCCTTGGTGCCATCCAGCGGGTCCACCAGCCACCAGCGGCTCCAGCCCTGGCGCTCGGCCAGCGCAATGTTGCAGTCCTCTTCGGACAACACCGGAATCTGCGGCGCCAGCGCCAGCAGGCCATCGGCAATCACCCGATGCGCTGCCAGGTCGGCGGCAGTCACCGGCGAATCATCGGCCTTGTTGGTCACTGCCACATCGGCACGCCAGTACGGCAGGATCGCCTCGCCCGCAGTCAACGCCAACTTGACCACTTCACCCATCAGTTGATTGTCGTTCATAGCGCCAACAGCCCCCGCTGAATCATCAGGTCACGCGCCAGGTACAGCGCCGCCAGGGCGCGGCCTTCGGTGAACTGCGGGTGCATGGCCAAGGCCGACAGCTCGCGCAGGTTGACCTTGTCGACCCGCATCGGCTCCGGCTCATCGCCCTCCAGGCGCTCTTCGTACAGATCGGTGGCCAGCACCACCTGAATTTTCTGGCTCATGTAGCCCGGCGAAAGCGACAGCTCGGTCAGGTGCTCAAGCTGGCGCGCGCCAAGCCCGGCCTCTTCCTTGAGCTCGCGGTTGGCGGCTGCCAGCACATCTTCGCCGGGCTCGATCAGGCCCTTGGGCAGCGACAGCTCGTACTCGTCGGTACCACCGCAATACTCTTCCACCAGCACGGCGTGCTCGGCGTCGAGCATGGCCACGATCATCACCGCGCCATAGCCGTTACCCCGGCCTACCAGGCGCTCATAGGTGCGCTCGGCACCATTGCTGAAGCGCAATTGCACAGCCTCTACGCGGAACAGGCGGCTGCTGGCGACGATTTCGCGGCTGAGGACGGTGGGTTTCTGGCGCATGGGACGGCTCCTTGGCGTGAACGGGTTACTATACCGTGGCTTGCCGACTGATCGAGAGTTTCCCATGCCTGTTCTTCCCTGGTCTGCCATCGATACCGTCCTGCTGGATATGGACGGCACCCTGCTCGACCTGCATTACGACAACCGCTTCTGGCTCGACCACCTGCCCCAGCGCTATGCAGAGCTGCATGGCGTGAGCCGGGCCATGGCGGAAATGGAGCTGCAGCCGCTGTTCGAGCGCAATGCCGGCACGCTGAACTGGTACTGCCTGGACTTCTGGAGCCGCGAACTGCAGCTGCCGATCCGGGAGCTGAAGCGGGAAATTGCCGACCTGATCGCGTTGCGCCCGGATGCCGACACGTTCCTGGCGGCGATTCGAAATGCCGGCAAGCGCGTGGTGATGGTCACCAATGCCCACCGTGATTCGCTGTCGCTGAAGCTCGAACGGGTGGAGCTGGCACCGTATTTCGAGCGGCTGATCAGCTCGCATGACTATGGTTACCCGAAGGAAAGCCCACAGTTCTGGGACGCCTTGCAGGCGGACATCGGTTTTGAGCAGGGGCGTAGCCTGTTCATCGATGACACCCTGGAGATACTGCGCAGCGCACGGCGCTTTGGTGTGGCGCACCTGCTGGCTGTACGCCAGCCCGATAGCCAGGCGCAGCCGCGCGATACTGAAGAGTTTGCTGCGGTCGAGGATTACCGGGAGCTATTGATTGGCCTGTAAGCGCCCTGGCACCGGCTACGCCGATGTTCGCGGGCACGCCCGCTCCCACAGGTGACCACCGGCCTCACGCCTTGCAGCAACCTTGTGGGAGCCGGCTTGCCGGCGATAGGGCCAATAAAGCCTGCAAAAATCAGTCAGGAATACGCAGTACCTGCCCCGGATAGATCTTGTCCGGGTGCTTGAGCATCGGCTTGTTGGCCTCGAAGATCTTGTTGTACTGATTGGCATTGCCATACACCACCAGGGCAATCGCCGACAGCGTGTCACCCTTCTTGACCGTGACCAGGCGTGCGGCTGTCACGACCGGGCCGGTCACAGTGATCTGGTCATCGACGCTGGCCACACCCTCGATGTTGCCCGCCGCCAGCACAATCTTCTCCTTCTCTTCCTGGCTCGCGACTTCACCCTTGAGGATCACTTTGTCGCCCTCCACGGTCGCCGTGATGTTCGGGTTGCCGAGGCCGACATTCTCCACGTGTTTCTTCAACTGCTCTTCGGCTTTGGCATTGCCCGGGGTCAGCAGGTCGATCAACTTCTCGCCTGCTTCCTTCACGAAACTGATCAAGCTCATAGCACTCTCCTTGTTCACGAAACCTCGAACCCAGCAGTCTAGGCCAGCTTTGCTCATGCCGCCTGCCTGCGACCAATCGACGCGCTCTATCAAGGGATAGAGGCTAGCGATTAGACGCCACAGGCCCACGCGCCTAGGCTTGTGCTACACCAAGCCGCCGAATGAACAGCCTGTCCCGATGAACAGCAAACCTCCGGTCTGCACGGCCTCATCGCCCTTGTCCCTGCCGGCCCCCAGCAACACCTACGCATACGTCCAGCTCAGCGACGGTAAAGGTGACAGCACGCCGCTGGCCGAAGAGGTTGCGTTGGCCATCGTCTACAACGGCCTCAACCAGGCAGTGATGCTGGTCAGCCCGACCGACCTGGAAGACTTCGCCGTCGGTTTCAGCGTGGGCAGCGGCATCGTCGAAGGCACCACGGAAATCTACGACCTGAAGCTCTCGGGCAGTGGCTCGGCCCTGTATGCAGACCTGGAAATATCCAGCCGAGCCTTCTGGAACCTGAAAAACCAGCGCCGGCAGCTGGCCGGCACCAGCGGCTGCGGCCTGTGCGGGGTCGAGGCGCTGGAGCAGGCGTTGCCAGAACTGGCCGTGCTGCCCGGTGCGCCGCTGCCACCGGCAGCGTGGCTGGTGGGCCTGCGCGAGCGCATCGATGCATTTCAGCCGCTGGGCCAGCACTGCGGGGCGGTGCATGCCGCGCTGTTCATGGACCGCCACGGCGAACTGCTGCTAGGCCGTGAAGACATTGGCCGGCACAACGCCCTCGACAAGCTGATCGGCGCGCTGCTGCGCCAGGGCATCGACAGCCAGGGCGGCCTTGCGATCGTCACCAGCCGCTGCAGCCTGGAACTGATCCAGAAGGTGCTGCGCGCCGGCATCCAGACCTTGGTCAGCCTGTCCGCCCCCACCGGGCTTGCCCTGCAGTGGGCGCGCAAGCACAACCTCAACCTCATTCATCTACCCAAGCACAGCGCACCGCGGGTCTACAGCCCGGCGGCGGAGTCGTAACAGTCGTGACCTCGTACCAGCACCTACCGGACAATGCCCCAGCCTCAACCCCTCGCTACAAGCCCTACCACGGCCCTGCCGGTGGCTGGGGTGCGCTGCGCAGCGTGGCCAAGGCCTGGGTCGGCAGCGATAACGCGCTGAAGAACATTCGCGCCCTGCTCAAGACCAACCAGAGCGGCGGTTTCGACTGCCCAGGCTGCGCCTGGGGCGATTCGCCAGAAAGCGGCATGGTCAAGTTCTGCGAGAACGGCGCCAAGGCCGTGAACTGGGAGGCCACCAAGCGCCGTGTAGATGCTGCCTTCTTCGCCCGTTACAGCGTCACCGCCCTGCTGCAGCAAAGCGACTACTGGCTGGAGTACCAGGGCCGCCTCACCGAGCCGATGGTCTACGACGCGACCAGCGACCGCTATCAGCCGATCAGCTGGGACGCCGCTTTTGCCCTGGTCGCCCGCGAGCTGAACAAGTTGGCCACACCTGACCAGGCCGAGTTCTATACCTCGGGGCGGGCCAGCAACGAAGCAGCCTACCTCTACCAGCTGTTCGTGCGCGCCTTCGGTACCAACAACTTTCCCGACTGCTCGAACATGTGCCACGAAGCCAGCGGCGTGGCGTTGGGGCAAAGCATCGGGGTGGGCAAAGGCACGGTCACGTTCGACGACTTCGAACATGCCGACGCGATTTTTGTCTGGGGCCAGAACCCCGGCACCAACCACCCGCGCATGCTCGACCCGCTGCGCGACGCGGTGAAACGTGGCGCTCAGGTGGTCTGCATCAACCCGCTCAAAGAGCGGGGCCTGGAGCGCTTCCAGCACCCGCAGAACCCGCTGGAAATGCTGACCAACAGCGACCGCCCAACCAACACGGCATTCTTCCGCCCGGCGTTGGGTGGCGACATGGCGCTGCTGCGTGGCATGGCCAAGTTCGCCCTGCAGTGGGAGCGTGAAGCCCAGGCCAAGGGTGAACCGGCGGTGTTCGACCATGCCTTCATCGCCGAGCACGGCCATGGCGTGGACGATTACCTGGCCGTGGTAGATGCCACGCCATGGGACCACATCCAGGCGCAATCCGGCCTGCCCATGGCCGACATCGAACTGGCGGCGCGCATGTACTGCCGCGCCGAGCGGGTCATCATGTGCTGGGCGATGGGTATCACCCAACACCGCCACTCGGTGCCGACCATTCAGGAAATCGTCAACCTGCAGATGCTGCGCGGCAATATCGGCGCACCTGGCGCAGGCCTGTGCCCGGTACGTGGCCACAGCAACGTACAGGGCGACCGCACCATGGGCATCAACGAGCGCCCACCCATGGCGCTGCTCGAGGCCATGGAAAAGCGCTTCGGCTTCCCCGTGCCACGGCACAACGGCCACAACACGGTCGAAGCGATTCACGCCATGCTCGACGGCCGGGCCAAGGTGTTCATCGGCCTGGGCGGCAATTTCGCCCAGGCCACGCCGGACACCGAACGCACGGCGCAGGCGCTGCGCAACTGCGAGCTGACCGTGCACATCAGCACCAAGCTCAACCGCAGCCACCTGGTTCATGGCAAGCAAGCGCTGATTTTGCCGTGCCTGGGCCGTACCGACATCGACCTGCAGGCCGACGGGCCACAAGCGGTAACGGTCGAAGACTCGTTCAGCATGGTGCACGCGTCCAACGGCCAGCTCAAACCGCTGTCTTCGCAGATGCGCTCGGAGCCGGCGGTCATTGCTGGCATCGCCGCCGCTACGCTGGGCAAGAAACCCGTGGACTGGCACTGGCTGGTCGCCGACTACGCGCGCATTCGCGACCTGATCGCCGACACCATCACAGGCTTCAGCGGCTTCAACCAACGCCTGCAACACCCAGGCGGCTTCTACCTGGGCAATAATGCCGCCAGCCGCACATGGAAGACCAACACCGGCCGCGCCAACTTCAAGGCCAACCTGCTGCCCGATACGCTGCTTGACGAGCGTGTGCGTGCCAGCGGCCAGTTACCGGACCTGATCATGCAGTCGATGCGCTCGCACGATCAGTACAACACCACCATCTACGGCCTGGACGACCGCTACCGTGGCGTGCGCGGCCAACGCGAGGTGCTGTTCGCCAACGAAGCCGACATCATCCGCCTGGGCTTCCAGCCGGGGCAGAAGGTCGACATCGTGTCGTTGTGGGGGGATGAACACGTCCGCCGGGTGCACGGCTTTACCCTGCTGGCGTTCGATATTCCGGCCGGGCAGGCGGCGGCGTATTACCCGGAGGTGAACCCGCTGGTGCCGCTGGAGAGCATTGGCGATGGCAGCCATACGCCAACCTCGAAGTTCATCGCCATCAAGCTGGAGCGGGCGCGGGACGACGGGCGTATTCTGTAATAAAGTTGCCGCGAAGAGGCCAGAAGCCCCAACGCCAAAAACCAAAAAGCCCTGTTCCGCCAGGTTCAGGGCTTTTGCCATAAAGACCTCAGACAGCCGAAAACGGTTTAAGTTTCACAACAAATACAGTCACTTACAGAATTGTGTACAACTCGTGTTACTCGTCGGATTTCCGTTGCCAGCCACCTCGCTTACCCTCAAATTCGCCTCGTCATCCTTATGAGGCTCTCTTGATGAAGAAGTACTCCTCGATTTTGTTGTTGTCTTTCAGCTAGCTCAGCGGCGTTGCCATGGCAGGCGGCACCACCGAGGCCGGCATTGGCGGCGCATTGGGTGGGGTACTGGGCTCCGTTGTCGGTAACTCCATCGGCGGTAGCACTGGCGGCGCCATTGGTGCCGGTCTGGGCGGTGCGGCCGGCGGTGCGCTGGGTGCCGACAAGCGCCAGCGCGGTGAAGCCGCTATTGGCGGTGCCCTGGGCGCGGCAGGCGGTAACGTGGTGGGTCGCTCGGTAGGCGGTACTACCGGTAGCTACATCGGCGCGGCTGCCGGCGGCGGTGCTGGTGGTGCGCTGGGTAACTACCTGGGCAACAAGGCCGACGCCGATGAGCGCCATGACGACCGTCGCTACCGCCGTGGCTACGATGACCGTCGCCACTACGACCGTGGCCATCACTACGGCCACCGCAAGCACAAGCGCCACTGGCGCGACTAAGGCCTGAGGGCCCTCCCCCGGCCCCTTCCGGCTAATGCCTGTCAGTTAAGCGTTAATGGGGCTGCTTTGCAGCCCTTCGCGGGCATGCCCGCTCCCACAGGCGCTGAACTCAAGAAATGCGCGATCCCTGTGGGAGCGGGCGTGCCCGCGAAGGGTCGCAAAGCGGCCCCAAATTACTTAATTGACTGGCATTAGCCCCTCCCGGCGGGGTTTTTTATGCGTGTTGTTCCAGCACCAAGCCGGAAAGAATCCCCTGCAGCGCCTCTGGCAACGCCACAGGCCGGCCACTGACACGCTCGATGAAGACTTGCACCACCGTGCCGGCCGCGCAGGCCTCGGGCTCACCTGGGCGATACAACGCCAGGCGGTACTCCACCGTACTGCCCGCCAGGCGCGTTACGCCCAGCCCAACTTCCAGCACGTCCGGGAAGCCCGGCAATGCATAGAAATCTGCTGCCGAACTGACCACGAAAGCCGCCAGCTCGCCGTCACGCAGGTCCAACTCGGCCTGCTCGACGAGAAACGCCTGGATCGCCGTTTCGAAGAAGCCGTGCACCGTGGCCCCGGCGATATGGCCATTGAGGTCGTTGTCCTGCGGGCGGGTGAGGATCGGGTGAAAGTGGGAGAAGGCAGTGCGCTGAGGGGATTCGGTCATCTGGCTGACTCTTGTCTTCGCAATGGATGCTGACAGTGAAACAGAAAAACCAGGTTCCCGCTGCCTGCACCTCACCCTGTAGGAGCGGCCCATCGCGACACGAGGCCGCTCCTACAAGGCATTGCATCAGCCGGATAACAAAAAAGCCGCCAATGCTGGCGGCTTTCTCATTGCGGCTGGTTGCAGCTTACAGCTGCGGACCAGCGGCCTTGATGGCGTCGGAAACTTCAAACTTCTTGAAGTTCTCGATGAACAGCTTGGCCAGGCCTTTGGCGGCCTCGTCGTAGGCAGCTTTGTCAGCCCAGTTGGTACGCGGGTTGAGCAGTTCGGTATCAACGCCTGGGACGGCCTTCGGTACGTCCAGGTTGATGATGTCCAGGTGCTCGGTTTCGGCACCGACCAGCGCGCCGCTCTGGATGGCAGCGATCACCGCGCGGGTGGTCGGAATGCTGAAGCGCTTGCCAACGCCGTAGCCACCACCGGTCCAGCCGGTGTTCACCAGGTAGACCTTGGAGTTGAAGCCGTTGATACGCTTGATCAGCAGCTCGGCGTACTCGCCAGCCGGGCGTGGGAAGAACGGTGCGCCGAAGCAGGTCGAGAAGGTCGACTTGATGCCGCCGCCCGAGCCCATTTCGGTGGAACCGACCAGCGCGGTGTAACCGGACAGGAAGTGGTAGGCAGCCTGTTCGTTGTTAAGGATCGACACCGGAGGCAGAACACCGGTCAGGTCGCAGGTCAGGAAGATCACTGCATTTGGCTCACCGCCCAGGTTCTTTTCCGAACGCTTGGCAACGTGCTCCAGCGGGTAGGCTGCACGGCTGTTCTGGGTCAGGCTGACATCGGTGTAGTCAGCGTGCTGGTTGGCGTCGAGAACGACGTTCTCCAGCACCGCACCGTGCTTGATGGCTTTCCAGATGACCGGCTCGTTCTTCTCGGACAGGTCGATGCACTTGGCATAGCAGCCGCCTTCGATGTTGAAGACAACGCCTTCGCCCCAACCGTGCTCGTCGTCACCGATCAGGTAACGGCTTTCGTCGGCCGACAGGGTGGTTTTGCCGGTGCCGGACAGGCCGAAGAACAGGGTTACATCGCCTGCTTCGCCGATGTTGGCGGCGCAGTGCATTGGCAGCACGTCGGCAGCCGGCAGCAGGAAGTTCTGCACCGAGAACATGGCTTTCTTCATTTCACCGGCGTAGCGCATGCCGGCGATCAGCACTTTCTTCTGCGCGAAGTTGATGATCACGCAACCGTCGGAGTTGGTGCCATCACGCTCAGGTACGCACTCGAAGTTGGCCACGTTGAGCACCTGCCACTCGTCGCGACCCGCCGGGTTGTACTGCTCAGGGTTGATGAACAGGCAACGGCCGAACAGGTTCTGCCAGGCAGTCTGGGTGGTCATTTTCACCGGCAGGTAGTGCTCGGCGGCAGCCCCTACGTGAACGTAGGAAACGAAGTGATCCTGGGCGTTGTTGAACGCCTCGACGCGGTCCCACAGGGCATCGAACTTGTCGGCCGGGAACTTGCGGTTGATCGGGCCCCAGGCGATAGCGTCCTGGGTGGAAGGCTCTTCGACGATGAAACGGTCAGCCGGCGAACGGCCAGTACGGTGACCGGTCTCCACGACCAGCGCGCCGGTATCGGCTAGTACACCTTCACCGCGTTGCAGCGCTTCTTTTACCAGCTCATCGACGCTCAGGTCGGTGTACACGGTGTTATTGGCTTGCGTCATGAGATACCCCATCCGGCCCGAGGCCGAGTGCTCCAAACGTTTTGTAGTTGTTCCAAAAAAACTACTACAGCGAAAAAAGTGGCCGGATTATGCCAGAAAAGCCCAAAAAAAGTAGGCCCCTCCTGTCAGAACTGCGTTTTTGCGCAATTCGACAGGAGATTTTCCTGAGCTTAAACGTTTCAGTGGCGAGTTTCTGAGGCTACGTCCGTGCCGCCGCCGGCAAACAGTTGCGCCACATCGCTGGCGTCGAAGAAATAGCGCTGGTTGCAGAACTGGCAATCGATCTCTACCTGCCCACCGCACTCTTGCACCAGAGCCTTGGCGTCATGCTCACCCAGGCTGACCAGGGCATTGCCGGAACGTTCGCGTGAGCAGCTGCATTTGAAGCGCAGCGGCTGTTCATCGAACAGGCGCACGGCATCTTCGTGGTACAGGCGGTGCAGCAGGGTTTCATTGGCTTCTGCCCACTCTTGCGGCTTGAGGGTCTGGGCCAGGGCAACCACGTGCTGCCAGCTGTCTTCGCGCTCTTCGTCGTCCGGCTGGCGATCGCGTGGCAGTTGCTGTAGCAGCAGGCCGCGCGCCTTGCCAGCTTCGGCATTCAGCCAGAACCGCGTGTTCAACTGCTGGGACTGAACGAAGTAGTTGGTGAAGCACTCCGAGAGGTTGGCACCATCGAGGTCGACGGTCCCCTGATAACGCTGGCCCTTGACCGGGTCGATGGTCAGGGTCAGGTGGCCGTCGGGCATCAGCTGCGCCAGGCTGGCGTCGGCCGGGATCTGATCCGCCTCGTATCGGGCCATGCCGCGGATATCACGGTCACCGGAGCACTCGACCATCAGCAGCGGGATCGGCCCGGCGGAACGCGCCTGCAGTATCAGCAGGCCGTCGAACTTCAAGGCACCGACCAGCAAAGCGGTGGCGGCCATCAGCTCGCCGAGCAGGGTTTGCACCGGCTGTGGGTATTCATGACGCGCCAGCACTGCAGCGTAGCTGTCATCGAGAGACACCCACTCGCCGCGCACATCGCGCTCGTCGAAGATGAAACGTTGGGTGAAATCTTTTTCTGGCAAGTCGCTCATGGTTGTCTGGCTATCTGAAAATGATGACAAAATAATGAAAGGGAATCAGTAATCCCATCGCAGAGCGCCTTCAGGCGCTCGTTTCCCTTATAGGAGATAGAGGTATCTTATGGATAATCGACCACTGTTCCAAGCAAGGTGGTCCTGGGGACCGCTGGCAGCCTGCACGCTGCTGCCGATCGCTCTACTGTGTTTCTGGTTATGGCCTTTTGGCCAGATCCTGTGCCTGACTTTCGACGAGTGGCTGTTCCACAGCCTCAATGCACCGTTGGCTGACAACACCACCTGGCGCTATATCTGGACCGTGGGCAGCATGCGCCCGTTCGACATCGTGGTCGGCCTGATCCTGCTGGCACTGCTGATTCACGGTGATTGGGTGTTCAAGGCAGCGCAGGTTCGCCAGGCGTTTTTCGGCTTTCTGGTCACGCTGCTTCTCTTAGTGGTGATTCGCGCGCTGTTTTCCAAGTGGGTGGATGCCGCGGGCTGGCAACACAAGAGCCCCTCGATGATGTTCGACGACGTGGTGCACCTGAGCGACTACTACCCCCACCTGGAAGCCAAGTGGGAGCTGAAGGACCGCTCCAGCAAGAGTTTCCCCGGCGACCACGCCTCGGTGTTGTTGATCTGGGCATTGTTCATGAGCGTGTTCAGCCGCCGCCTGATGCAGTTCGTGGTGATCTGGGCGCTGGCGGTGCTGTTCATGCTGCCGCGCCTGGTGGCCGGCGCGCACTGGGGGCAAGATGACTACATCGGCGGGTTGCTGATGGCAGTGCTGGCGTTGGGCTGGAGCTACTACACGCCGTTGGCGGCCAAGGGTAGCGCGGCACTGATGCGCTGGACGGCGCCGTTGTTCTCGATTGCTGCGAAATTGCCGTTGGTCGGGCGGTTGGCGGTAGTCCGCTAGACCCCTGGGGGCTGCTGCGCAGCCCATCGCGACACGAGGCCGCTCCTACAGCACTGCCTGCACCCTTGTAGAAGCGGCCTCGGCTATTCGAAGTTCCCATGCAGCTGGTGAATCTGCCGCCGCTGCTTCTTGTTCGGCCGGCCATCGGTAGTTACTCCCATCGCCCCTGCCTTGCGCATTTCGGCTGCCTGCTCCCTGCGCCGCACACTCTCTTCGGTCTCTTCGTACAGCGTCTGCGCCTCGGGCGCCCCACGCCGCACCACCGACAACGCCTTCACCACCACGGTGCGCTCATCGAAGCCGGTACGCAGCACGAATTCGTCGCCCACGCGCGGCTCCTTACCCGGCTTGCAACGCTCGCCCCGGCAATGCACCTTGCCGCTCTCGATCGCAGCCTTGGCCAACGCCCGCGTCTTGTAGAAACGAGCCGCCCACAGCCATTTGTCCAGGCGCACCTTATCGTCGTCTTCGGCTTTTTGTGCCATTGCGTTACCTCGGATTCTGTCTTTCATCGAACTGTACTACCTTCACTTACGGATGCAAAAAGTCCCCGCCGTGCTTACAGTTCACCACCTCATTCGCAGGGTGTGCTTAGTGAAGACATTTGACCATTTGACTGTGATCGGCCTGCGTGAGTGGGTCGCCTTGCCCGACCTCGGTGTGGCCGGGCTGCGCGCCAAGATCGACACCGGCGCCAGTACCTCCAGCCTGCACGCCACCGATATCGAACCCTTCGAGCGTAATGGCCAACCCTGGGTGCGCTTCACCGCCCACCTGGGCACGGTAGTGCAGTTGCGCCATCGCCGCTGCGAAGCACCTTTGGTGAACAGAAAGATCATCCGCAGCTCTAACGGGCATGCCCAGACCCGTTATGTCATTCGCACGCCACTGGCGTTGGGTGACCGTGTGTGGGAGGTCGAATTCACCCTGGCCTGCCGCAAGAGCATGCGCTACCGCCTGCTGCTCGGCTCGAAGGCCCTGGTGCAGGGCCAGCTGGTGGTCAACCCAGGCGTAAAGTACGTGCAAGACAAACCGGCCTTCCCGGCCACCCTTTCCCCTGTCACAGGTGCTGCATGAAGATCGCTGTGCTGTCGCGCAATCCGCGTCTGTATTCCACCCGCCGCCTGGTCGAAGCCGGTACTCAGCGTGGCCATGAAATGGTGGTGATCGATACCTTGCGGGCCTACATGAACATTGCCAGCCACAAGCCGCAGATCCACTACCGCGGCAAGCCGCTGGAAGGTTTCGATGCCGTGATCCCGCGTATTGGCGCCTCGGTAACCTTCTACGGCTGTGCGGTGCTGCGCCAGTTCGAAATGATGGGCGTGTACCCGCTCAACGAGTCGGTGGCTATCGCCCGCTCGCGCGACAAGCTGCGCTCGCTGCAGCTGTTGTCACGGCGCGGTATTGGCCTGCCGATCACCGGTTTCGCCCACTCGCCCGACGACATTCCCGACCTGATCCGCATGGTCAACGGTGCTCCCCTGGTGATCAAGGTGCTGGAAGGCACGCAGGGTATCGGCGTGGTGCTGTGCGAAACCCCGCAGGCAGCCGAGTCGGTGATCGAGGCGTTCATGGGCCTGAAGCAGAACATCATGGTGCAGGAGTACATCAAGGAGGCCGGCGGTGCGGATATCCGCTGCTTCGTGGTGGGGGACAAGGTGATTGCCTCGATGAAGCGCCAGGCCAAGCCCGGTGAGTTTCGTTCCAATCTGCACCGTGGCGGGGTCGCCAGCCTGATCAAGATCACCCCCGAAGAGCGCATCACCGCGATTCGCGCAGCCAAGGTGATGGGTTTGAGTGTCGCGGGCGTGGATATCCTGCGCTCCAACCATGGGCCGTTGGTGATGGAGGTGAACTCATCGCCAGGCCTGGAAGGCATTGAAGTGACCACTGGCAAGAACGTGGCCGGGATGATCATCGAGCACCTGGAGAAGAATGGCGGGCCGAATCAGACCCGGACCAAGGGGAAAGGCTGATTCACCCGGCCCTAGCGCCGACAAGCCCACAGGTACTGCACATTTTCAGACCTTGTGCATGACCTGTGGGACATTCTATGTCTCCTGGCAAGGGTAGCCGCTGCATCTTCAGTGCCTGTGAGATTGAGCGCCGCCCGCGCGGCGCATCGCGAGCTGCGCTCGCTCCTACGTTTGTTTCGGGCCAGTAACCCCTGTGCCAGATGCGCGCGGCCGCCTTGTTCGTACGACGCGATTTTGAGGCATGCGCCAAGG